>JANQLJ010000131.1 GCA_028280665.1 Alphaproteobacteria bacterium | reverse complement strand
TCTGGGACTGGCATTCCTCATCTACGGTGCATTGCTGTGGACGGCGCTCGATTACTTGCGCGGCACATGGGGCATCACAGCGCCTTCTCAGAAAGCATTCGCCCAGTTGTCTCTAGCGTTTGCGGTTTTAATCTTTATACAAATTATTATCGGCGCCTTTGTGGCCGGGCTCGACGCGGGGCTAGTCTATAACACCTGGCCGCTCATGGACGGGGTACTTGTGCCCAGCGGTCTCTTTGCTCTCTCGCCTTGGATCGCCAATTTCTTCGAGAGCCATCTGACCGTGCAGTTCACCCACCGGATTGCGGCTTATCTGGTGCTCGCGGGCGGCGCCTGCTTGTGGCTCTATGGCCGGCGGTTGGGACTAACGGAGCGGGCGCGGAAGGCCTTGAACATGCTGCTCGCGCTGATCGGGCTTCAGGTAATCTTAGGCATCTGGACCTTGCTAGCGGTGGTGCCGCTGTGGCTCGGGCTCCTGCATCAGGCAGGGGCGGTGCTGACCTTCTCAGCCGCGGTGTACCTGGTCCATGCGCTTTGGGCCAAAGGCACAAAATTAGCGGTAATATAATACCGTAATTCTACAAGATTGGTTTATATAGGAAATTCCGCCCAGTTCCGGTTGACAGAGTCATTTGCCCCCTCTATATCCCGCGCCTTCGAACGCTATTCCCAAGATCGGGCGCAAGACATGAAAACCTATTCGGCCAAGCCCTCCGAGGTGGAGAAAAAGTGGCTGTTGATCGATGCGGACGGCCTCGTGCTGGGGCGCCTTGCTTCGGTCATCACGATCCGCCTGCGCGGCAAGCACAAGGCCATGTACACCCCGCACATCGACACCGGCGACAACGTGATCGTCATCAACGCGGACAAGGTGCTTTTGAAGGGTAACGAGAAGGTCTCGAAAAAGATCTACTACTGGCACACGGGCTATCCCGGCGGGATCAAGTCGCGTACCGCCGATAAGGTACTGGAAGGCAAGCATCCCGAGCGCGTGATCGAAAGCGCCGTGCGCCGGATGATGCCGGACGGCCCGCTCGCCCGTCAGCAGCTTTCCAATCTTCGTATTTATGCGGGTGGCGAGCACCCCCACGAGGCGCAAAAGCCCGAAGTGCTGGATGTGGCCGGTATGAACGTTAAAAACACGGCGAGGGCCTGAGCATGTCAGACGAAACCACCCTCAACGACCTGAGCGAACTTAAAACCGCGGACGCCGCCCCGGCGCCAGTTGCGGAACCCAAGACGCCGCGCGAGCCGGTGAAGGATCAGTTTGGCCGCTCCTATGCGACGGGCAAGCGCAAGAACGCCATTGCCCGCGTTTGGATCAAGCCGGGTACCGGCGCGATCACCGTGAACGGCAAGGACTTCAAGCAGTATTTCGCGCGGCCCGTCTTGCAGATGATCCTGCAACAGCCGCTTGTGGCCGCAAACCGGCTGAACGAGTTCGATGTCGTTTGCACGGTCACCGGCGGCGGGCTCTCGGGCCAGGCGGGCGCGGTGCGCCACGGGGTTTCCAAGGCGCTGACCTATTTCGAGCCCGACCTGCGCGGCATCTTGAAAGCTGGCGGGTTCCTGACCCGCGACAGCCGCATTGTCGAGCGTAAGAAATATGGCCGCGCCAAGGCGCGCCGCAGCTTCCAGTTCTCGAAGCGTTAAGTCCCTCGGGAAATTGGTCAGACCAGCGGCGGGCGGCAGAGATGGCGCCCGCCGTTTTCTTTGAGAGTTGAGGATCATGAGCGAGTTGCATTTCAGGAAAGCGGCGGCCAGTGATTTGCCAGCGATTGTCGTCCTGCTGGCGGATGACGTGCTGGGGCAAGCGCGCGAATCGGGCGCGGTAAGCGAAGCCTACCGCGCGGCTTTCGATGCTATCGCCGTGCAGCCCGGCAATGATGTCTTCGTGGGCGAAGTGGATGGCGAGGTCGTCGCCACGGCGCAGATGACGCTGATCCCGAATCTTTCGCTCAACGGGTCCTTGCGGGCCCAGATCGAAGGGGTGCGCGTGGCTTCGTCTCAACGGGGGCAGGGCGCGGGCGAGGCGCTGATCCGCTGGCTCATCGAGCGGGCGCGGGAGGCGGGCGTAGGGCTGGTGCAGCTCACCTCGAACAAAGAGCGCGGGGATGCCATACGGTTCTACGAGCGGCTCGGCTTTGCGGCGAGCCACGAGGGCTTCAAGCTCTACTTGGAGACATCGGAATGAGCGCGAAGGCGAAGGTTTTCATTGACGGCGAGGCGGGGACCACGGGGTTGGAAATCCGCGGGCGGCTCATGGTGCGCGATGACCTTGCGCTCATTCAATTGGATGAAAGCGTGCGGAAAGATCCCGATGCGAGGCGCGAGGCGCTGGCCGCGGCGGATGTGGCGATCCTGTGTTTGCCGGATGATGCCGCGCGGGAGGCGGCAAGCTGGGCCAGCGAAGCGGGAACTCGCATAATCGACGCGAGCACCGCGCACCGGGTGGCGGAGGGCTGGACTTACGGTTTTCCCGAATACGACAAAGACCAGCGCGCGAAGATTGCTGGCGCGGCGCGGGTGGCGAACCCAGGCTGCTATGCGGTCTCTTCCGTGGCGCTGCTCAATCCCCTTGTTGCGGCAGGTCTTCTGCCTACGGACTATCCCGTGACCATCTTCGGTATTTCCGGTTATTCCGGCGGCGGAAAGGGGCTGATCGCGCGGTTCGAGGACGAGGCGCGGGACGATGCCATCACGGACAAGGTGCAGCTTTATGCGCTGGGGCTTGACCACAAGCACCTGCCGGAAATTCAGAAATACAGCGGCCTTGCCCGCCCGCCGGTCCTTGCGCCTCACCGGGCGGCGTACTACCGGGGGATGCTGGTGGAGATCGGGCTTGACTTGGCAAGTCTGCCCGCCACGGCGGACGGCCTGCGCGCGCAACTCATCCGTCACTATGAAGGCGAACGCTTTGTGACGGTCTCGGACGCCCCTGCACCCGAGGCGATGGGGCCCGAAGCCCTTAATGAGACCAACGGGCTCGCCTTGCATGTGTTAGGAGATGATACCCACGCCTTGCTCGTTGCGCAGCTCGACAACCTCGGCAAAGGGGCGAGCGGCCAGGCGGTGCAGTGCCTCAACCTGATGCTGGGTCTGGATGAGGGCACGGGGCTCATATAAGGTTCACCTGCCTACAACCGGGCCCCAACTGAGCTGAAGAGGAAAGCATGATCGCTTGCACATGCCTTGTTCAAGCCGGGCAAATATCAGCGGAGACGCAAGGAGCCCTGCGGGAGTCGATTGACGGCTTTGCGCGCCGGGCCTTGGGTGCGCCCGCCGAGATTACCTGGACGGAAGTACCAAGGAACAGCGGCTACACGGCCAATGCGCCTTCAACCTCTTCCATTGTGTCCATCCGCGCCAATGCGAAGCTGGACCAACCCCGCCGCGTGACGCTTCTTGAGGAACTTTGCGGTCTCTGGATGGAGCAAACAAAGTGCTCGCTCAATGAGATTGTCGGCGTCATCAGCGACCCGCAGGAAAGCTAGGAGACCGTCATGCCTCTCTATCTCTGTAATGCGGCCAAGGGCGCCATCGACGACGATGCGAAACGGAAGATCGCGGCGGACGTGACGCGCATTCACTGCGACGTAACGGCCGCGCCGCCTGACTTCGTGCACGTGTTCTTTCTGGAGGAGTCCGATTTCGTGCCGCTCAATGGCCAGACCATTTTACTCATTGGCAGTATTCGCGGCGGGCGCACGGACGAACAGAAGGCCCAAATCGTTCGGGAGATTGGCGAGTCGATCAGGGCCCATACAGGCGTGGCGCCGGACAAGACATTCGTCACCACCACCGACACCCCTGCAAGCTGGGTCATGGAAGGCGGTGACATCCTTCCCGAACCGGGCGAGGAAGATGAATGGCTCGTGGCGCACAAGGCAAAGATCAAAGCGCAGTCCTAGGTGCGGGCCAGGCGGTGCAGTGCCTCAACCTGATGCTGAGGTTGGATGAGGGTGCGGGTTATCTCGGTAATTGCGGTGTTGGGCATTGAATCCTGCTCAATGTGCACAATCTGTATCGGACTGCTCAGCTAATCGTGAGTGAGGAAAATGCGGATAAACGTCTACGCGGAAGAAATCACCGATCGGGTTGAGATCGTCAAAAAGCAAATCGAGGGCCAGACATTTACGGGAATCCGGATTTATCTTGAGCTACCCGTGACCATTGACCGCGATAAAGATGGAAATCCAATAAACAAGAGTGGTCCCTTTGAACACCGGAAGGGCGACGACGATAGCGCTGCTGTCACCTTTTGGGGGACGGGCGATGAGGCACAATCGGCTCTTCAAAAGGCGCTAGATACTCTGAAGGAGCATTTGGCCGATTCTGGATAGCCTGATGTATGTTTTTTCTGAGAAAGGCCTTGAACAAACCAAGAACAATACTAGCTATGATCGATCAAACTTGGAGGTCGACATGACTGATTTCAAAGTAGGCGATGTGGTCAAACTCAAGTCCGGAGGGCCTGAGATGACAGTTGAAGGAGTTACGGACGATGGCCAGAAAGCAATCTGTACGTGGTTTGCAGGGAACAAACCCGATCGGAAGGCGTTTCCATTTGGAGCATTGAGAGAAATCGGTAAGTCCACAGGCCATGTCGGAGTGGTCCGCAACTAGCTTTTCTCCTGCACATATTCCCCCGGCGCGTCGCCGAGCACCTTAAGGCCTCCGCCTCCGGGTTTGCGGGCGGGGACCTTTTTGCCTGACTTTTTAGAAAGCCATTTATGCCAGTCCGGCCACCAGGAGCCGGGATGTTCCGCCGCGCCGGCAATCCAATCTTCCACATCGTCGGGAAGCTCGTCATTAGTCCAGTACTGATATTTATTCGCATCCGGATGATTGATCACCCCGGCGATGTGGCCCGAACCCGCCATCATGAACTTGATCGGCCCGCCGAACAGTTTCGTCGTCTTATAGACGGACTTGTAGGGCGCGATGTGGTCGTCTTTCGAGGATTGCAAATAGACGGGAATTGTCACCTTTGACGGGTCGAGCGCCACGCCGCCAAGTTCCATTTCGCCTTTTGAAAATTTGTTCTCGCGGTAGAACTCGCGCAGGTAAAAAAGGTGCGTCGCCCGCGGCATCCGCGTCGTGTCCGCGTTCCAGTACAAAAGATCGAAGGGGAAGGGGTCCTTGCCCAGCATGTAATTGTTGATGACGAAGGACCAGATGAGGTCATTGGCGCGCAGCATGTTGAAGGTGGTCGCCATCTTCGAGCCTTCGAGCACGCCGCCCGCTGCCTCGATTTGTTTTTCGAGCGCCTCGAGCTGGCGGTCGTCGATGAAGACCTGCAAATCGCCCGCTTCGGAAAAATCCGCTTGCGCCGCGAAGAAGGTGGCGGACTTGATGCGGCTATCGCCCGTCTGCGCGAGATAAGCAAGCGCCGCGCTCAACAGCGTGCCGCCGATGCAATAGCCGATGGTGTTAATCTCGGAAACGCCGGCGGCTTCCTCCACCGCATCGAGGGCGCCAATGATGCCCTCGCGCATGTAATCCTCAAAGCTCTTGCGCGCGAGGCCCACATCCGGGTTGACCCAGGAGACGACAAAGACGGTGTAGCCCTGTTCCGCCGCCCACTTAATGAAGGAGTTATCCTGCCGCAGGTCGAGGATATAGAACTTGTTGATCCAGGGCGGGAAGATAAGTAGCGGGCGCTCGTACACTTCCTCCGTACGGGGATCGAATTGCAAAAGCTCGATAAGCTCGTTGCGGAACACCACCTTGCCCGGCGAGACCGCGATGTTCTCGCCCACCGCGAACTTGGACATGTCGGTTTGGGAAATGGACAAGGTGCCGCCACCGCGCTCCATATCCCGAAGCAGGTTTTCAAGTCCTTTGACCAGGTTCTCGCCGCTTGACTCATAAGTTGCGCGCAGGACTTCCGGGTTGGTCAACACGAAATTGGTGGGCGAAATCGCGTCGGCCAGTTGCTTTGTGTAGAAGTTCACCTTGCGGCGCGTGTCCTCGTCGAGGTCTTCCACCTCCGCGGCCGTGTCCTGCATCCATTGGGCGGTGAGCAGATAAGACTGCTTGATAAAGTCAAAGACGGCGTTCTCGGCCCATTGCGGATCGCGGAACCGCTTGTCGCCACGCGCGGGCGCGATCACCGGGTCCACGTCCTCGCCCAGGAAGCGGCGCCATGTAGTGTGAAAGAGATTGGCCTGCGCCTTCCAAAGCTCGTACTGGGCGTCGATGACCTTCATGGGATCGCTGGCCCAATAACGCAAAAGCTCGTTGAAGGCGGAGCCAAGGTTCAATGGGTCCTGCACCGGGCTTTGGTTCTCCCGTTGTTGTTCGAGGAACTCGCTCAGCACCTTTTGGCTTTGCGCCGCCACGCGCACCATGTTGCGCCCGAACTCGACGGGGTCGGGGCCGTGGTCAGGGGCGGGTTCGTTGTCTCTCTGGGTCATAGGGCTGCATACCCAAGCGGCGTTGCGTTTCGATGACGATCTATACACGAAAGCGCGCGGGCGAAGCTAGCCGGGGCTACCGTGGCCCCGCGAATGCCGATACGGTCGGGGCGGCTGATTCACCCGGGAGGCAAAGGTGCGGCGCGTCCTTTTATTGCCGGTCATGGCGGTTCTTCTGCCCGCGGTCTCCTGCGGGCTTAAAAAGGGCTATCCCGACCTGGGCGAGGTGCCCGAGCGGCCTCAGCCGACCCTGACCGAAGAACGCGCAGAGGAGGTCTCCGAGGAGTTGCGCTCCGCCCGGGAGGAGGCGGTGCGCCAAGCCACCGAGGGCCGCGCGGATGAAGAAGCCGCCGCCGAACCCGAAGGGGAAGAGGAACCCGCCCCGTGAGCGATCCAATCCGCATAGGCATTGCCGGGCTCGGCACCGTGGGCGGCGGCGTGGTGAAACTGATCGAGGCATCGCGCAATGCACTTGCTGTGCGCTGCGGACGTGAAATCGAAATCCGCGCGGTCAGCGCAAAGAACAAATCGAAGGAACGCGGCTTCGATGTCTCGCCATACGCTTGGGTGGACGATCCCATGGCGCTTGCCGGCCTCGACGAGATTGACCTGGTGGTTGAACTCATTGGCGGGGCGGAGGGGCCCGCGCTCGATCTGGTGAACCAGGCGATCGCGAACGGCAAGCATGTGGTCACCGCCAACAAGGCGCTTGTGGCGCATCATGGGCCCGCTATTGCCAAAGCCGCGGAAGAAAAAGGCGTGACCATCGCCTACGAGGCGGCGGTGGCGGGCGGCATTCCGGTGGTCAAGGCGCTGCGCGAGGGACTGATCGCCAATGACATCACGCGGCTCTACGGCATTCTCAACGGCACCTGCAATTACATCTTGAGCGACATGGAACAGTCGGGCCGCGCCTTCGCTGACGTGCTCGCCGAGGCGCAACGGCTGGGATATGCCGAGGCCGATCCCGCATTCGACATTGGCGGGTTCGACACCGCGCACAAGCTGACCATCCTTGCCTGCCTAGCTTTTGGCGCGGCGGTCAAGTTTGAAGACGTCTATGTCGAGGGTATCGAACATGTGACCGCGGCGGACATCGGCTTTGCGTCGGAGCTTGGCTACCGGGTCAAACTTCTCGGCATTGCCTCGCGTGAAGCGGATGGGGTAGCGGCGCGGGTGCATCCTTGCTTGGTGAAGCGCGAGGCACCCATCGCCGAGGTGGGCGGCGTCATGAACGGCGTCACCGTCGAAGGCGCGCCCGTGGGCGTCACGGTCTTTGAAGGGCCGGGCGCGGGCGAAGGCCCAACCGCCTCCGCCGTCGCCGCCGACATTGCTGACATTGCCCGGGGGCTGCGGCAGAATGTGTACCTCACTCCCGCCAAGGACCTGGATACGCGGCCCCTCGCCGCCTTTTCCGGGCTCACGGGCACCTACTACCTGCGGCTGACGGTGATCGACCGGCCCGGGGTCATTGCCGCGGTCTCCAAGATCATGGGCGATGCGGGGGTTTCCATCGAGAGCCTGATCCAGCGGGGGCGCAAGCCCGAGGAACCCGTGGCGGTAGTGATCCAGACCCACGAGGTGCGCGAATCAGTTATGGCGGAGGTGATTCGGGATATCGGGGCCTTGGACGCGGTGGTCGAGCCGCCTTGCCTCATCCGGATCGAAGCGGTTTAAAGCACGCCGGAAACCTGAAAGAATAGCGCGACCAATCGTCGGGAGATGTCCATGGATGTGCCGGAGAAGGGCGCCCTCGCGGGCCTGGGCCTTGAATTCGTAAGGGTGACCGAAGCCGCCGCCTATGCCGCGTCAAAAATGGCGGGCAAGGGCGACCAGAAGGGCGCCGATCAGGTGGCCGTCGACGCCATGCGCAATGCGCTCAACGCGCTCGACATCGCGGGCGAGATCGTCATCGGCGAGGGCGAGCGGGACGAGGCGCCCATGCTTTTCATTGGCGAGAAAGTCGGCACGGGAAATGGCCCGAAGGTGGACATCGCCCTCGATCCGCTCGAAGGCACGACGCTTACGGCAAAAGGCGCGGCCAATGCACTCGCGGTCATCGCGGTTGCGGAAAAGGGCGGGCTTCTGAATGCGCCTGATACCTACATGGAAAAGATCGCTATTGGCGGCGGCTACCCCAGCGGCGTGGTCGATCTCGACACCGACCCGGCGGAGAATGTGCGCGTCCTTGCGAAGGCCAAAGGCGTGGCGCCTGAGGAGATTGCTGCGTGCATTCTCGATCGTCCCCGTCATGAAGAGATGATCGCCAAGGTGCGCTCAACCGGCGCGCGGGTGAAGCTTATCAGCGACGGCGATGTGGCCGGGGTCATCAACACGACGGACCCTTCGACCGGCGTCGACATTTATATGGGCGTGGGCGGCGCGCCCGAAGGGGTGCTTGCCGCTGCTGCCTTGCGCGCCATCGGCGGGCAGATGCAGGCGCGGCTCGTCTTCCGCAACGATGATGAGCGCGCCCGGGCCGACCGCATCGGCATTACCGAGCTTGACCGGAAGTACGAGCTTTCCGAGCTCGCACGCAGCGATGTGCTTTTCATCGCAAGCGGCGTGACGGATGGATCGCTGCTCGGCGGCGTGCACCTGCGTGGCGGGCAGGTGCATATCGATACGCTTCTTTTGTCCTCGGCCCATAATGAAATGCGCTGGATCCGGGGGCGCCACCCCCTCGGCGTATTCGGAGACTGACAAGGCCCCATGTCCCTGCCTGTAGAGGTTCAGCATTCGGTATTAGGGCAGGCCTGGCGCCTACGCGCGTTCGACGAAGCGGAAGCGGAAAAAATCACTCAGCGATTGCGCTGCCCCGAGATCATCGGGCGTATTCTGGCAGGCCGGGGCATTCACGATGGGGAAGTCGAGACCTATCTCGACACCACCTTGCG
>JANQLJ010000108.1 GCA_028280665.1 Alphaproteobacteria bacterium | reverse complement strand
CCCCCTAGCTCCTGGCCGCGCGCGGTTGCCTTGGCGATGGCCGCGCCCAGAAGCTCCTTCATGCCGGGCGCCGCCATCAAAACGTCGAGCGCGGCGGCGGTGGTACCGCCGGGGCTGGTTACGTTTTCCCGCAGCTCCGCCGGGGTCCCAAGCCCTTGCCACATCATCTCGCCCGCGCCCGCCACCGTGGCGGTGGCAAGCTCGAGCGCCACATCTTCCGAAAGCCCTTGGGCAACCCCCGCCGCGGCCATGGCCTCGGCGAGAAGAAAAACGTAAGCCGGACCCGAGCCCGAAAGCGCGGTCACCGCATCCATAAGGACCTCGTCGTGAACCCGCGAGGTCTTGCCCACCGCCGCAAAGAGCGTGGCGGCGCGGGCCATGTCATCAGGCATCGCGCCGGGACCGGCACAAAGAACGCTCATCCCGCGGCCCACAAGCGCAGGGGTGTTGGGCATCACGCGAATGATCCGGTCATGACCGCCGAGCCCGGCTGTCAATTGCGCGATGGTCGAACCCGCGGCGACGGAAATCACCAAGGTCTCTGCACCCACCCACTTTGCGGCAAGCGGCAGCACCTCGCCCATGAATTGCGGCTTCACGGCAAGAACCAAAAGGCCCGCGGGCGCGGGGGCTTCAACATTGAGCCACACATCGCCTGCCCGCGCGAGGTCCTGGAGCCAAGGGACGGCTTGCGGGTCTTGAACCACCGGCGCCTTGGCCGCGCCGTCCTCAAGCCATGCCTTGAGAAGCGCGCCGCCCATGCGGCCCGCGCCGAAAAGGACGAGCGGCGCGCCGCCCGCCCCCTCTTTCACAGGCATTTAGGCCGTGCCTTGGGCGTCGAAAGCGCAAGCGGCCATGGCTTCGCCAGCCTTCTTGCCTGCCCACAGCACAAATTGGAAAGCGGGGAAATAGCGCTCGCACGCTTCCATGGAAAGTTGCAGCAGCGCTTCGACCTGTTGCGATGTGGGGCTTGCACCGCCATTCATAATAAGTCCGTGACGGAACAAAACCACACCTTCGTCCGACCACAGATCAAAATGGCCGACCCACATTTGCTCGTTGATCATGGCAAGCAGCGCGTAAACTTCGCCCCGTTTTTCAGCGGGCACGCGAAGGTCGAACGCACAGCCCATATGCAGGGCCTCGAGGTCCTGCCGCCAGTTAAAAGTAATGTGATAATCGCACCAGGCACCCGCGACGGAGATGGAAAGCTCGTCTTCCGCCGAGCGGTCGAAGGGCCATTCCTCGGTTGAGACCACGCGCTCGATGACGTCGATGGGATTTGCGGAAAAAGCCAGTTCAGCTATCTCGACATTGCTCATAGCGCCAGCTCCCCGCACGATTTCGAAGCAGCGGCAACGCAAGGAGGAACAACACCCTCAAACGCGGAATGGCCCTACATCTTGTGGCCAATCCCTTCGCAACCACTATGGCTCGACCCTGCCGAATGCTTCGCCTTCGTTCAAGCAGGGACACAAAAAATTCTGGGGAGAACCTTGAAGAAACGCCCGCGCCTGGCTAGCGCGTTGTTTTCCTTGATGATTTGCGCTTCGCTTTGGTCTTGGCCTTGGGCCTGGCGGCCTTTTTGGCCGAAGCCTTACGCGGCGGGGCGCCCTTCAGCTCTTTCTTGAGGCTGGCGACCTCCACTTCCAGCGCCTCCACCCGGTCGCTGGCCTTTACCGCCATGGCCCGGACCGCCTCGAAGTCTTCGCGCGGCACCAGATCAAGCCGATCCGCCGCCTTTTCCACCTGCACCCGCACCAGGGTTTCCATTTCTTCCCGCACGCCCTTGGCAGCACCCGCAGCGCTCGTAAGCAATTGGGCAAGATCATCGAATATGGGGCTGCGCGTTTGCATGGGATGCTCCCTCTCCGCTGGCCGAAGCACGCCCCTTTCATATGCGCTTTTGCGCCGGCGATAACAAGGCGCGAGGCCGCTTGACAGACCGCCCGGGCGCGGCGACACCTTGACGCTCAACCTCTCGCCAGCGATGGAGCGGCCCATCCCCTTTCCCAATATCGACCCCGTGGCCCTTGATCTTGGGTTTTTCCAGATACGCTGGTACGCGCTCGCCTACATTTTCGGACTGATACTGGGCTGGCAGTACGTGGCGCTGCTCGTGCGCAGCGATCGTCTGTGGGCGGAGAAAGATTGGCGCGCCTTTCCCCGCGAAACCGCCCATTTCAAGGTTCCGTTCTTCGGGTGGCGTGTGCCTTGCCCGCGCCTTTCGTTCGACAAAAAGACGCGCACCAAGTTTCAGGTACGTCCGCCCGCGACGGTGGACCACATTGGCGATCTTTTATTGTGGGCAGCGCTTGGGGTCATTCTCGGCGGGCGGCTTGGCTATATCTTTCTTTATGCCCTTTGGTACGACAACTTGCGCGCCTATTACCTGGAAGACCCGGTCCGCATCCTGTTCACGTGGGAAGGCGGCATGTCTTTTCACGGCGGGCTGATCGGCGTCATCGTCGCGGTGCTTATATTCGCCCGCTTCGCCAAGCTCGATGCTTTCCGGTTGGGCGATGTGATTGCGCCGGCGGTTCCCATTGGATTGCTGCTCGGGCGGCTTACCAATTTCATCAATGGCGAGCTTTGGGGAACGGTGACCACCGTGCCGTGGGGCGTCGTCTTCCCGCATCCGGAAGCGGGCCCCCTGCCCCGCCACCCAAGTCAGCTTTACGAGGCGGGGCTTGAAGGCATCGTGCTGTTTGCACTGCTTTATTACCTTACGTGGCACACGCGCGCGCTTCACCGGCGCGGGTTCATGACCGGCGTTTTCTTCCTTGGTTATGCGGTTGCGCGTTTTCTTGTGGAGTTCGTGCGCGAGACCAAGGACTACATCATCTCGCCTGACAACTGGTTCACCATGGGGATGCTCTATTCTATTCCCATGGGGCTGGTGGGCCTCGCGTTCCTTTGGTTCGCCGTCAACGCACCGGTCAAGAAACCGCAAAGGCCTCCATTCAAAGCCAAGCCATGAAGGCCAAGTCATGAGCGCCCTTGAGGACCTGTTGCGCGAGCGCATTGCCGAGCGCGGCCCCATCACCGTCGCCACTTACGTGCAGACCTGCCTCGCGCACCCGTCGCTCGGGTACTACATGAAGCAAGACCCGTTCGGGGTGGCGGGCGACTTCACCACCGCACCGGAGATCAGCCAGATGTTCGGCGAGCTTCTGGGCCTTTGGGTGATTGCCGGGTGGCAGGCGGCGGGCTCCCCCGTGCCGCTTAGCCTCATCGAGCTTGGACCGGGGCGCGGGACCCTCATGGCCGATGCGCTGCGCGCCGCCGGAAACGTGGAGGCGTTCAAACCGGCGGCGCACGCCCACTTGGTTGAAACGAGCCCCGCTTTGCGCGCGGTACAGGAAACGCGGCTTGTGGGTTGCGGGTTTGCCCTTTCCTGGCACGACAAGCTGGAGGCTGCGCTTTCGGAATCGGAGGGATCGGTTTTCATTTTGGCGAATGAATTCCTCGATGCCCTTCCCATTCATCAATTCGTTCTAACGGATGAAGGCTGGCGTGAGCGGCTCGTGGGTCTTGATGAGGCGGGCGCGCTCGCCTTTACGGTCGCGCGCGAGCCCCCGCCCGCGTTCGCTGAAAATATCCTCCGTAACCGGAGCACCGACGTGGGCGCGATCGCGGAGTTTTGCCCCGCCGTGGTGGGCACCGTGCAGCAATGCGCCGCGGCCATCGCCGCACGCGGCGGGCTCGCTCTCTTTGTGGACTATGGTTATGCGCGCAGTGCTGTGGGCGACACGCTGCAAGCGGTGAAAGAGCACGCTTATGTCTCCCCCCTTGAAAGCCCCGGCGATGCGGACCTCACCGCCCATGTGGATTTCGAGGCGGTAGCGCGGGCGGGGCTTGTGGGCGGTACGGTGCCCTTCGGCCCGCTTGAGCAGGGCGAGTTTCTCGCGCGGATTGGCATCGGCCAGCGCGCGGACCTGCTTGCGGCGTCCAATCCCGACCATGAAAGCGCCATCAAAGAAGCGCTCGACCGCCTTACGAACGAGGCGCGCATGGGCAGCCTTTTCAAAGTAATGGCGCTGGCGCCCTCCGGCATCGTTCCGCCGGGCTTTGAAGCCAGCGAGGCATTCGAGCTATGAGCATCCCGGCGCCCATACCAATCGCCTGCCTTGCGCTTGGGGAACGCATAAGCGCCGCCTTCTTTGGCTCCGGCGGCGAACAACATGCAAGCGAAGAAAGCCGCGCGCGGGCGGCAAAGGTGCTCGGTCTTACCCCAAACCGTTTACTCACGGTTCATCAGACCCACTCGCCGCATGTTCTGACGGTTGCCGATCTTCACAACAATGACAATCCCCCGCACGCGGACGCCATGGTGACCGGCGAGACGGAGACCGGTCTTACCATCCTCACCGCCGATTGCGCGCCGGTGCTGCTCGCCGACGAGATGGCGGGGGTCATCGGCGCGGCCCATGCGGGCTGGAAAGGCGCGCTCGGCGGCGTTCTTGAAAACACCGTCGCGGCCATGGAAGCGCTGGGGGCAGAAACCAACCGCATAAAGGCCGCCATTGGCCCCACGATCTCCCAAGCTAATTACGAAGTCGGCGCGGAGTTCAAGGAAAGGTTTGTCACGGACGATCCCGCCAACGCGCGGTTCTTCGTGCCATCCCGAAAGGACGGTCACTTTCAGTTCGACCTGCCCGCCTACTGCACGGCGCGGCTTGAAGCGCGCGGGATTGCGGATATTCAGGCGCCGACCCATTGCACTTATGCGGATGAGAACCGTCTTTTCAGCTACCGCCGGGCGACGCACCACGGCGAAGCGGACTATGGCCGCAACATTTCCGTGATAGTCTTACGCGCATGACCCGCGTGATCGTGACAGCGTTGTGCCTGGCCCTTGCCGCCTGCGGAACCAACCGGCCCAATCCACTGATCGTTCCAAGTCCGTTTCAGATCGGCCAGCCCTTCATCGGCGCCGAACGCAACGAGGAGCTTATCGGTTCCATCACCGAAACCGCGAGCGTGATCGTCGAGCCCATTGAAGGGTTGAGCGGCGCGCTCAATACGGCGCTGACCCAAGACGTGGTTGCGGCGGCTCAGGCAAGCGACATTCCCCTGTCCGCGGATGTGCCGTCGCAAAGCGCCGACCGGCTGCGCGGCCGCTTCGAGGCCTGGATCGACCGCGGGCAAAATCTGAACGGAACGGTTGTCTGGCGCCTTGTGACAGCAGACGGCGAGCTTATCGACATCTTCGAGGCCACCGCGCCCATGCAGCCCTTTACCGGAGAGGGCGAAGGTTTTTTCGAGATGGAGAACCCGGCCTGGCGCCGCGCCGTTGCGGAGGCGACCGTGATCGAACTTGCCCAGGTGCTCGATGCACGTCCCATGACCGCGCGGCGGCTGCAAGGCCTTGCGGAAGAGACCGTAGCCCGCGGGCCCCCGGTGCTGGTGCCGCCGATTGCAGGCGCCCCCGGCGATGGCGAGATCACGCTTACCCGCGCGGTGCGCGCACTTCTCGAACAACAAGGCGTCTTTGTCATCAATCCTGATGCGCCCCCGGAAGGGTTCTCGGAGACGAGCGCCTATACCTTGCGCGGTGCCGTCGCCATGGGCGAGGCCGGTCCCGAAGGCAGCCAGCCCATCGCCATTTCCTGGGACCTTTATTCCCCGAGCGGCGGGCACCTGGGGAACGTGGCGCAACAGAATCAGATCGAGGCGGGTTCGCTGGACGGGCCCTGGGGCGAAGTGGCCATCTATGCCGCCATGGGCGCGGTCGAGGGCATTCTGACACTGCTTGCGCTTATCCCCAGTGAAGGTACCTGAGGGCGGTTTACAGGCGGGCGGCGGCGTTGCTAGAAGACCCACGCCCTTCAGAAAAACGTCACAAAACGGAAGGGCCCGGACCGCCTTTCGGAGCAAGGGGCCACAAGATGCCGCCCAAGCCCGGCAACAAGTCCGATAAGAAGCCCGGCAAAAAGTCCGGCGGCAAGATGCGTGGTGGGGTGAAGGCCGCTCAAGCAGCGCCTCAAACAAGGGATGACCGGATGAAACTTCTCACCTGCAGCTCCAACCTTACTTTGGCAAACGACATCGCGGACTATCTCAACGTCTCGCTCACGCGCGCGGTGGTTAAACGCTTTGCCGATGAAGAAGTCTTTATCGAAATCCAGGAAAACGTGCGCGGCGAGGACGTGTTCGTGATCCAATCCACATCGTACCCCGCCAATGACCACATTATGGAGCTTCTGATCGCGGTCGATGCGCTGACGCGATCTTCCGCGCGGCGGGTGACGGCGGTGATCCCCTATTTCGGCTATGCCCGCCAGGACCGCAAGACCGCGGCGCGCACGCCGATTTCAGCCAAGCTACTCGCCAACCTCATCACCAAGGCAGGCGCGGACCGGGTGCTCACCTGCGATCTGCACGCGGGCCAGATTCAAGGCTTTTTCGACATCCCCACCGACAACCTGTTCGCCGCGCCGGTGATCGAAAAGGACATCCGCGACACGCTCAACGGCGGGAACCTGATGGTGGTCTCTCCCGACGTGGGCGGGGTGGTGCGCGCGCGGCACCTGGCGAACCGCATCGGCGCGGACCTTGCCATTGTGGACAAGCGCCGTGAGCGCGCCGGCGAGTCCGAAGTCATGAACATTATCGGCGACGTAACGGGCCGAACCTGCCTGCTGGTAGACGATATCGTCGACTCAGGCGGCACGCTCTGCAACGCGGCCCAAGCACTGCTCGACAATGGCGCGACGGAAGTTCATTCCTACGTGACCCACGGGGTGCTTTCAGGCGAGGCGGTGGAGCGCGTCACCAAAAGCGCGCTCAAGTCCCTGGTGGTGACCGATTCCATCGAACCCACGGACGCCATCAAATCGGCTGAGAACATCCGCGTCCTCACCATCGCCCCGCTCATGGGCGAAGCCATCCGCCGCATCGCCCGGGAAGAGAGCGTCTCCAGCCTGTTCGACTAAGCCCGGCCGCCTTGCCCTGCCCCTTGCACCCCTCCTCCATTTCCGCTAGAACCCGCGGCCTTGGCGGGATGCAGACACCCTTGGAGGCACCTCCCGCCCCGATTTGGAGAGACCCATGAGCAAGATCGAACCGCTCGTGGCTTCCGCACGCGACCGGGCCGGCAAGGGGGCCGCCCGGGCCATTCGCAGGGAAGGCCACGTACCGGCCGTCATCTATGGCGGCAAGCAAGACCCCCAGCCGATTTCCGTTGAACTGCGCGACCTCAACAAGAAGCTCGCCACCGGCAAGTTCCTGTCGACCCTTTTCATGGTGGACACGGGGAGCGACAAGATCCGCGTCATCCCGCGGGACGTGCAATACCACCCGGTAACCGACGCGCCGCTTCACGTGGATTTCCTGCGCCTTGTCGAAGGCGCGGTGATTTCCGTGGAAGTGCCCATGGTCTTCCGCAATGATGAAGAGAGCCCGGGTCTTACGCGCGGCGGCACGCTGAACGTGGTGCGCCACAGCGTGGAAGTGAACGCCCCCGTTGACGCCATCCCCGATCACCTGGAAGCGGACCTGACCGGTCTCGACATTGGCGACGGGGTGCACATCTCGAGCATAAAACTGCCCGAGGGTGTGACGCCGACCATCACCGACCGCGACTTCACCATCGCCACCATCGCCGCGCCGTCGGCGCTGCTCTCTGAAGAAGCGGAAGCCGAAGAGGCCGAAGGCGAAGAGGGCGAGGAAGGTGCAGAAGGCGCCGAGGGCGAAGAGGCAGCCGCGGAAGACGGCAAGGAAGAAAAAAGCGAGGAGTAAGCCGCTCCCCGCTTTCCCGCCCCTGCCACCCGCGCCGCCCCTGACGGCCGTTAAGGAAGGACCAGCGCCGTGCTTATCTTTGCAGGCCTTGGAAATCCCGGCGCGCAATATGCGCGTCACCGGCACAATGTGGGCTTTATGGCGGTGGACGCAATTGCGGAGCGCTTCGGGTTCGGCCCGGAGCGCGCGCGCTTTCAAGCCCTCGCCCGTGAGGGGTTCATTGAGGCGGGCGGCGTGCACCACAAGGTGCTGATCCTCAAACCCCAGACCTTCATGAACGAAAGCGGCCAAGCCGTGGGCGAGGCGGCGCGGTTTTACAAGCTTGCCGAGGAAGACGTCATCATTTTCTACGACGAGATCGATCTCGCGCCGGGGAAAATCCGCGTACGGACCGGTGGCGGCACGGCGGGCCACAACGGCATCCGCTCGGTGAAGGCTCATTTGGGCGAGGACTTCCGCCGGGTGCGCATCGGCGTCGGTCATCCGGGGCAAAAATCCCGCGTCCAGGGTCATGTGTTGAGCGATTTTTCCAAGGCCGAGCGGGAGCAATGGCTCGATGAGCTTCTGGACGCCATCGCCCGCGCGGCCCCGTATCTGACCATTGGCGAAGACACGGCCTTCATGTCCGAAGTGGCGCGTCTGGCCCCGCCGCCGGAAACGCCGAAACCCGCACCCGAATCTGGCGAAGAAGGCGAGGCCTGATGGGGTTCAAGTGCGGCATTGTCGGGCTGCCCAATGTGGGCAAGTCGACGCTCTTCAACGCGCTGACCAAAACCGCGGCGGCGCAGGCGGCGAACTATCCCTTTTGCACCATTGAGCCCAATGTGGGCGAGGTGGCCGTGCCCGACCCCCGGCTCGGCAAGATCGCGGCCATCGCCAAATCAGCGGAAGTGATCCCTACGCGGCTCACCTTTGTTGACATCGCGGGGCTGGTGCGCGGCGCCTCCCAGGGCGAAGGGCTGGGCAATCAGTTCCTCGCCCATATCCGCGAGGTGGACGCCATCGCCTACGTGCTGCGCTGCTTCGACGATGACGACGTGACTCACGTGGAAAACAAGATCGACCCCCTGGCCGACGCGGATACGGTGGAAACCGAGCTGATGCTCGCCGATCTTGAAAGCCTGGAACGGCGCATCGTCCCTCTCGACAAGCGCGCCGTGACCGGTGACAAGGACGCCAAGTACCAGGTGGGGCTTATGACCAAAGCCCTCGACCTTTTGCGCGACGGCAAACCCGCGCGCCTTGCCAGCATCACGCCTGAGGAACGCAAAGACTGGAAGGCGCTCAACCTTCTGACTGCAAAGCCCGTGCTTTTCGTGGCGAACGTGGACGAGGCTTCCGCGGCATCGGGGAACGCGCACTCGAAAATGGTTGAAGAGCGCGCAAGGGCCGAAGACGCGCGGGCCATTGTTATCTCCGCCAAAATCGAAGCCGAGCTTGCGGTGCTGGACGACGAAGAAGCGCTTGAATACTTGCGCGAGCTAGGCCTTGAAGAGCCGGGCCTCGGCCGTCTCATCCGCGAGGGCTACGGCCTTCTGGACCTCATTACGTTTTTTACGGCGGGGGCCAAGGAAGCCCGCGCCTGGACCGTGCGCGAAGGCACCAAGGCGCCCGGCGCGGCGGGCACGATCCATACCGATTTCGAACGCGGCTTCATCCGTACGGAAACCATCTCCTACGATGACTATGTTGCCCTGGGCGGTGAAAGCACGGCCAAGGACGCGGGCAAGATGCGCCTCGAAGGCAAGGAATATGTGGTGAAGGATGGCGATGTCATGCATTTCCGTTTTAATGCGTGAGGCTTGACTTCCCCTCTTGACCTGACGTGACGGCAGCGTGGCAAGGTTTCAGCCGGTATGTCATTAGGTGAGATATGAAGCACTTCGAAGACTTTACCGTTGGCGATACGGAACAAATCCCCGGCCGCATGATTTCAAAAGAAGAAATCCTCGCCTTCGCGCGGGAATACGACCCCCAGCCCCATCACCTGGACGAGGATGCGGCGAAGGCGTCCATCCTCGGCGCCCTGTCGGCCAGCGGCTGGCACACGTGCTGCACGCTCATGCGCATGATCTTCACGAACCCCTCGGCGCCCGCCGCCTTTCTCGGATCGCCCGGGGTTGAGGAAGTACGCTGGAAGAAGCCGGTTTTTCCCGGCGACGAGCTAAGCGCCACCGGTCATGTGGTTGAAGCGCGGACTTCGAAGTCAAAGCCCTTCATGGGGCTGGTCAAAAAACGCTACGAGGTCACCAATCAAAACGGCACATTGGTCATGACCATGGAAGTCTGGTCCATGATCGCGCGGCGGGCCACCGGCAATGCGGGCGGGGAGGCGGCATGACTTTTGTTCCTCGTCATTCCGGGGCCTTGCGCAAGCAAGGAGCCCGGAATCTTGAACACCGCACCCCGCCGCAAGATCCCGGGCTCGGGATTTCATCCCGCCCCGGGATGACTATTGGGGGATTGGAGCGGTGATGTACCTCGAAGATATTCCCCTTGGCGTCAAATCCGATCTCGGCAGCTATACCTTTACCGAAGATGAGATCATCACCTTTGCGAAAGAATGGGACCCCCAGCCGTTTCACACCGACCCGGAAGCGGCCAAGGCGAGCATTTTCGGCGGCTTGGTGGCGAGCGGCTGGCACGTCACCTGTATCTGGATGAAACTGATGGTGGCCGCGCGGTTCAGCGCCGCACATGCCGACAACGAAAAGCAAGGGGCCGGGGTCTCACCGGGCTTTCTCGATCTTAAATGGCTCGGGCCCGTGCGCCCCGGCGATACAATCCACTACACCTCGACCACGCACGGCAAGATCGAACTGAAGTCACGGCCCGACATGGGGATTCTGCAGTCCTTCAATGAAGGCATCAATCAGGACGGCGTGCGCGTCATGAGTTTTATCGGCCAGGGCATGATGCGGCGGCGCCCTAAGGGAGAGTAAGATGACGCTCCGTGGGCAGATGATCGAGCTTGAGGGTGCGGACGGGTTTTCCTTCGGCGCCTATCACGTGGACCCGGAAGGCAAGCGCAAGGCGGGGCTTGTGCTCATCCAGGAAATCTTCGGCGTCACCACCCACATCAAGGAACAGGCGGACCGCTTCGCCGCTACCGGCTATGAGGTGATCGCGCCATCGCTTTATGACCGCATTGAGCGCGGATTTGAGTGCGATTACAGCGAGGCAGGCGTCAAACGCGCCTTGGAGATACGCGAGGCACACCCGCTGGAAGATGGTATCGGCGATGTGGAGGTTTGCCGCGCGGCGCTTGCGGGCAAAGGCAAGGTGTTCATTGCCGGGTATTGCTTCGGCGGCTCGCTCACCTGGATCGCGGCGGCACGGCTGCCGGGCTTCAGTGCGGGTTCGGCGTACTATGGCCGGCTGATCGTGGACCATCTGGACCCGGTGCCGCCCTGCCCGATGATCTGTCATTTCGGGGAACATGACCACGGCATCCCTATGGAATTTTTCCATAAGGTTCAAGCGGTTACGGACCGGCATCCGCATCTTGAAACTTACCTCTATCCAGCCGGACACGGGTTTCAGTCCGACCGGCGCAGCGACTATCACGAAGAAAGCGACAAGCTCGCCTGGGAACGCACCATGGCGTTGTTCGAGGCGCAGCTTTGATTTTGTGCGTCCGAGCTGACGGAACCCGTCAGTGGTCCACGTCGCGCCAAACCTGGCGGTAGCTCCAGTAAAGCAGCGCCGCGAGCACAAAGAGAAACGCCATCACCTGAAAGCCCATGCGTTTGCGCTTTTCAAGTTTGGGTTCCGCCGTCCACATCAGAAAGTTTGTGACGTCATAGGCCATCTGCTCGACGGTGGCTTCGGTGCCGTCGGGATACTCCACCGAGCCTTCGTAAAGCGGCTGCACCATGGCGATCTGCTGGCCCGGGAAGAACGGATTGTAGTTCATGTTCTCACCCATCTCGACATACTCCGGCGCGTCTTCGTAGCCCGTCAGTAGCGAGTAAAGGTAGTTGGCGCCGTTTACCCGCGCCTTAGTGATGAGCGACAAATCGGGCGGCAGCGCGCCCCAGTTTCGCGCCCGCGCTTGCTGTTCGTTGTCATAAGGCGAGGGGAAATAATTCGCGGGGATCGCCGGGCGCACGAACGGCAAGCCGTTTTCATCAAGCGTATCGCCGAACTCATCAGGCCCCGCGGGCACGCGGTAGTTGGCGGCGATGGCGCGCACCTGATCCAGGGTAAAGCCCGGGCCCCCCGGATCGGCAAGATTGCGGAACGCCACGTATTCGAGCGCGTGGCAGCCCGCGCAAACGCTTTCGTAAACCAGAAAGCCCCGTTGCAGGGTCGTTTCTTCGTAGTGGCCAAAGATCCCTGAGAAACTCCAGCCCTCTTGCGGGGCGTGGGGGCGCTCCGCCTCGCCCGCCGCCATGGCCGCGCCCGCGTTCAGCGCCATAACAAACGCGCCGATGATCGTTCCTGTACGGATGGTCAAGCTCATCTCATGCCCTCCCTTATTCCGCCGGTGCCGGCGCGGGCTTGGCGCCCTTGAGTACGGCTTCTTCGATACTTGCGGGCCTTGAACGCGGCGTCTCGATCACGCCCACGATAGGCAGCACCAGCAAGAAATGAGCAAAATAGGCCACCGTCAGAATAAGACCCAAGTGCACCATCTGAAAACGGAACGCGAGGGCGTCGACGGCGGAAGCCTCCACGTCTTCGTTTAACATCTCGATGAAAGCGTCGCGGTCATCGGCCGTTGGGAAGACTTGAGCGACGGGCTCTCCTTCGACGACATACTCGGCACGGTATTGATCCTCGCCGATTTGGATCAGCACCTTGTCCGGCGACTCTGCGCCCACCCAGCCAAGGCCGACGCACACGACAATGAATAGGAAAAAGAACGGCTTCATCATCGGGCGGTAACGCAACGACTTGACCTTGGAGGTATCAAGCCAGGGCAGCAGGAACAGCACGATGATCGACGCGGCGAGCGCGATAACGCCCAACAGCTTCGCCTCGATAAGCACAATGTCGGTGAACGGAATGCCGATGTCGAAAGTGATCGAGCGCAGGATGGCGTAATACGGCAAGAGATACCATTCCGGCACGATGTGCGCCGGCGTCACCAGCGGGTCGGCCGGAATGTAATTGTCCGGATGGCCAAGCGCGTTCGGGGCATAAAAAACAAACGCCATATAGACCAGCAGGAACAGCACCAGCGCAAAGGCATCCTTCACCGTGTAATAGGGGTTGAAGGGGATGGTGTCCTGCGGGCCCTTCACCTCGATCCCGGCGGGATTGTTGTTGCCGGTCACGTGCAGTGCCCAGACGTGGAGCAGCACCACACCAAAGATCACAAAGGGCAAGAGGTAGTGCAGCGAGAAGAAGCGCGTAAGCGTCGGGTTGCCAACCGCGAAACCGCCCACCAGCCATTCCTGAATCGGCGTGCCGATCACCGGGATGGCGGTAAAGATGTTGGTGATCACGGTGGCGGCCCAGAAGCTCATTTGCCCCCAGGGCAGCACGTATCCCAGAAACGCCGTCGCCATCATCAGAATGAAAATGATAACGCCCAGCATCCATAAAAGCTCGCGCGGCTCCTTATACGAGCCGTAATAGAGCCCCCGGAAGATGTGAATATAAACGGCCAGGAAGAACATGGACGAGCCGACCGCGTGGATGTAGCGGATCAGCCAGCCGAAATTCACGTCCCGCATGATGTGTTCGACCGAGCCGAAGGCGATGCTGGCATCGCTTGTGTAATGCATGGCCAGGGTGATGCCGGTAACGATCTGCACGACCAGGCAAAAGGTCAAAATACCGCCGAAGGTCCACCAGTAATTGAGGTTCTTGGGCGTGGGGAACGCGCTGAAGCTGTCATGCATAAGCCGCATGACCGGCAGCCGCGCGTCGAGCCAACGCTCGAACCCCGACTTCGGTTGATAAGTAGATTCATGTGCCATGGATCTTATCTCCCTCAACCGATCTCAAGCGTGGTGTCGTCTACGAAGGCGTAGTCGGGCACCGGCAGGTTAGTTGGCGCCGGGCCTTTGCGGATGCGACCCGACGTGTCGTAGTGCGACCCGTGGCAGGGGCAGAACCAGCCGTCATATTCGCCCTGGTCGGCAAGGGGCACGCAGCCGAGGTGGGTGCAGACCCCCACCATGATAAGCCATTCAGGATGCCCGGCCTTGACGCGCGCACTGTCGGGCTCGGGGTCGCGCAAGGCTTCCCAATCGACAGCTTCGGCTTCGGCGATGTCCGCTTGCGTGCGGTGCCGGATAAAGACCGGCTTGCCGCGCCACAGCACGGTGATCTGTTGACCTTGGGCCACTTGGCTGATGTCCACGCGGATCTGCGCCACGGCCAGGGTGTCGGCACTGGCATTCATTTGGTCAACCAGTGGAATGGCCGCCGCGCCCACCGCGACCGCGCCCACGGCCCCTGTGGCGATGTAAAGAAAATCGCGGCGATCTGGATTGGTCGTATCGGTCTCGGCCACCGGAATAGTCCCCTCTAAGATCGTGATGGCGCCCGCGCGGGAAGAAAGGCTGCGCACGGCGTGTGCGAAAGGTGGCCGTTCGCATAGCGCAAGGCTGGCCGCGCTGCAAGACGAACCCCCTCAGGCGGTGAGGAAAATAGCCCCCTGGCCCGGCCCCCGCCAGCGTCACAGTGTCCCAGGAATCGCCAGCATCGCCCGGTAATCGTAAGCGCGGCGGGCCTGTGATAGAGGAAGCCATGCACCTTGCCCTCTATCAGCCCGATATTCCCCAGAACACCGGCACCCTCATCCGCCTGGGCGCCTGCCTGAATGTGCCGGTAGAGATCATCGAGCCGTGCGGATTTCCCTTTTCCATCAAGGCGTTACGGCGTGCCGGGATGGACTATGTGGAACAAGCCGCGCTGGAACACCACGCGGACTGGGCCGCCTTCCTTAAAAGCCCGGCGCGCGGCGAGGGGCGGCTCGTCCTGCTCACCACGAAAGCCTCACTTGGCTACTGCGGCTTTGAGTTTGAGCCCGGCGACACGCTTCTTCTGGGCCGTGAAAGCGCAGGGGTGCCCGATGACGTACATCAAAGAGCCGATTCGCGAATAGTGATCCCTATGGCGCCCGGCGCCCGCTCGCTCAATGTGGCAATTGCGGGGGCCATGGTTTTGGGCGAAGCGTTGCGCCAGACGGGCGGCTTCGCTTGCGAAAATAGGAGTAGCTCGTGACCGACCAAATGGACGACCGCAAGGCGCGCGCAAGCGCCTGGTTCGCGGAACTGCGTGACAACATCTGCGCGGCCTTTGAAAAACTCGAAGACGACCTCGACCCCGGCGCCCCCCATGGCGGCAGGAACCCCGGCCGGTTCGAGCGCACGTCGTGGAAACGCGAAAGCACCAACCCGGCGGACGAAGGCCAAGACACCGGCGGCGGCACAATGTCGGTCATGAAAGGGCGTGTGTTCGAGAAAGTCGGCGTCAACATTTCCACGGTCTTCGGCAATTTCTCACCGGAGTTCGCCAAACAAATCGAAGGCGCCGAAGAGGACCCACGCTTCTGGGCCAGTGGCATCTCACTCGTTGCGCACATGTGGAACCCGCACGTGCCCGCTGTTCATATGAACACGCGACACATCGTGACCACCAAGTGGTGGTTTGGCGGCGGCGGCGACTTGAACCCGGTGCTCAAGAAATACCGCAGTAAAGAAACTCAAGACGCGCGTGACTTTCATGCCGCCTACAAAGCGACCTGCGATGCTCATGGTGCGGATTACTACGAACGCTTTTCCAAATGGTGCGATGAGTATTTCTTCAACGTGCATCGGGGGGAGCCGCGCGGCGTGGGCGGCATATTCTACGATCACTTGAATACGGGCGACTGGAAAGAAGACCTCGCCTTCACTCAAGACGTAGGTAAGGCTTTCATTGAAGGCTACGTGCCGCTGGTGGCCCGTCATATGAATGAACCCTGGACGGAAGCGGAGCGCGAAGAACAACTCGTCTATCGCGGGCGCTATGCGGAGTTCAATCTCGTTTACGACCGCGGCACCAAGTTCGGGCTGCAAACCGGCGGTAACGTGGACGCGATCTTGATGAGCCTGCCTCCCGAAGCGAAGTGGCCTTAGAAGCAGCCCTGGTTCGCATCATGCGCATCAAGGCGCCGCTGCGCGTCCGCGCCGATGGCAACCCAGAAATGGGCATATTCATAAACGTGCCACCAGCCCCGGCTCATGGGAAAAGCTGCCAATGCAGGTTCAAGCGAAGCACCGAGATGCAACAGACCGTCCGTGCAGACCACGGACCCCACGGCGGGCATTAGTTCACGGTCGCCGGCGTGATAGCCCGTGTACCCCTCGCCGTCCGGCGCGGGCGGGGCGCAAACAAAGCTACCTGCGACATTGCGGCTGTAACCCGCGTCCGACGCCAATGGCAGATCATACATGAAGGGCGGCAGCCAATAAGGCGCGGTCACGTTGTTCCAGGTCAGCAAGCAGCCGGTTTCATCCCCAGTCCTGCAGACGGGCAACGGCGGCGTATCGGGGAGCCTGTATCCGGGTACGTAAGCCACGACCAGGTGGTCTTCCAGCGGTGTGCCAATGATCTCTTCTTGCATCAGCCGTTGCGCATGAAGGCTGCCCTGGCTATGGGCCGCAATAATTAAGGGACGCCCGTCACGCCACTCAGTTAGATAGTGGCGAAAGGCCGCGCGCACGTCTTCATAGGCGCGATCGAGTGCGGCGAGCCCGTTCGGTCCCCGGTCCACAAACGCATAGAACGTTGCCTGCTGATAGTAAGGGGCGAACACCCGGCAGCAGGCGTTGAAGGCGTTCGGCTGGTCACGAAGAACGATGTCTTCCAGCAAAGGCGTGTTGCGCATTTCGTCGCGCGGCACATTCCAGGCTGCGGAACTTAAATAGGTCGTGGGATGAATGTAAAAGACATCCGCCGCCCCTTCCCCCGCATCGCCTTCGGCGCCTTCGGGATTGCGGTCGGACGGATCGCCGCCGCGCCAGGGC
>JANQLJ010000095.1 GCA_028280665.1 Alphaproteobacteria bacterium | reverse complement strand
CGGCGGCGCCCTTGCCGCCCGAGATAATCGCGCCCGCATGGCCCATGCGGCGGCCCGGTGGCGCGGTAACGCCCGCGATAAACCCGACGGTGGGCTTTTTGATCTTGGCTTGTGTCAAAAATTCGGCGGCGTCTTCTTCCGCCGAGCCGCCGATCTCGCCGATCATGACGATGCTCTCCGTTTCCTCGTCGGCGAGGAACATTTCAAGCACGTCGATGAACTCCGTGCCCTTGACCGGGTCGCCCCCGATACCGACGCAAGTGCTCTGGCCAAGCCCCGCGGCAGTGGTTTGCGCCACCGCTTCGTAGGTGAGCGTGCCTGACCGGGAGACAATCCCCACCGAGCCTTTCTTGTGGATATGGCCCGGCATGATCCCGATCTTGCATTCGTCCGGGGTGATGACGCCCGGGCAGTTGGGGCCCACAAGGCGCGTTTTCGAACCATCAAGCGCGCGCTTGACCTTGACCATGTCGAGCACGGGAATGCCCTCGGTAATGCAGACCGCAAGTTCGATCTCCGCATCAACGGCTTCGAGAATGGCGTCCGCCGCGAAGGCGGGTGGCACAAAGATCATGGAGACCGTGGCGCCGGTCGCTTCTTTCACCTCGGCTACGGTGTCGAAGACGGGCCGGTGCAAATGCGTTTGCCCGCCCTTGCCCGGCGAGGTGCCGCCCACCAGTTGCGTGCCATAGGCAATGGCCTGTTCGGAATGAAACGTCCCCTGACTGCCGGTAAAGCCTTGGGTGATGACCTTGGTGTCTTTGTTGACGAGCACGCTCATGCCTCAGGCCCCCTGCACCGCGGCGACGACTTTTTCCGCAGCATCGGCAAGATTGTCGGCGGAAATAATGGGAAGCCCGCTCGCCGCCATGATCTCTTTGCCCTTCTCCACATTTGTACCTTCAAGGCGCACCACGAGCGGCACGGTAACGCCCAGTTCCTTTGCCGCCGTCACCACCCCTTCCGCGATAATGTCGCAGCGCATGATGCCGCCGAAGATGTTCACGAGAATGCCTTTGACGTTGGGATCGTTCAAAATGATCTTGAAAGCGGCGGTGACCTTTTCCGTCGTCGCGCCGCCGCCCACGTCGAGGAAGTTGGCGGGCTCGGACCCAAACAGCTTGATGATATCCATGGTCGCCATGGCAAGCCCCGCGCCGTTCACCATGCAGCCGATCTCGCCATCGAGTTTGATGTAGGAAAGATCGTATTTGGAGGCTTCGATCTCCATGGGGTCTTCTTCGCTGAGATCGCGCAGCTCGATCATATCCTTGTGCCGGTAAAGCGCGTTTGAGTCGAAGTTTACTTTGGCGTCGAGACAAAGCAGATCGCCCGCTTCGGTGACAACCAGCGGATTGATTTCAAGCAGGCTCATGTCCTTTTCCGTAAAGGCCTTGTAGAGCCCGGCAACCAGCTTGACGCATTGTTTGACCTGATCGCCTTCAAGGCGAAGCGCGCTTGCGATGCGCCTCCCGTGATGCGGCATGATGCCTGTTGCAGGATCAATCGTCAGGGTAAGGATCTTTTCCGGCGTCTCGGCGGCGACCGCTTCGATGTCCATGCCCCCTTCGGTGGAACAGATAAAGGCAACGCGGCTCGTCTCCCGGTCAACGAGGGCGGAGAGATAAAGCTCGCGCGCGATGGCCGAGCCTTGCTCGATATAAAGCCGCCCGACTTCTTTGCCCTCGGGGCCGGTTTGGTGCGTCACGAGCGTCGAGCCCAGGATGCGTTTGGATTCAGCGCGCACGTCTTCGATGGATTTGACTACCTTGACGCCGCCCGCCTTGCCGCGGCCGCCCGCGTGGATCTGCGCCTTCACGACCCAGACAGGGCCGCCCAGTTTTTCAGCAGCGGCGACCGCTTCATCGACGCTGAACGCAGGAAGACCGTTCGCCACCGCCACGCCGAAGCCTTTCAGCACGTCTTTGGCCTGATATTCGTGAATGTTCATGGCAAGGCTTTCAGTTCCTGGGCCAGCGCGTGCCGGCGGGCAAAGAAGGGGCCGGAAGAGGGATGCCCTGCCGGCCCTTATGGTCTCTAGTGGTTTCTAGAGCGGTTTCGGGGGCGGTTATAGCACCGGCAATTCGCGGTGCAAGGCTGTCTAGCCGGAGATGAAATCCTCGCGGGCGACCTTGTAGATATGGACGTCAAACTCGCCGATTTTGGTCTCGCCGCAATGGCTCTCGCCTAGTTTCTTGGCAACCCCGATGGAAGCCACGTTCTCCGGCGCTATGAGGCTGATGATGCTATCAAGGCCCAGGGTCTCGAAGGCCCAGGCCGCCGCCGCGCGGCCCGCCTCCGTCGCAAAGCCCTTGCGGTGATGCGCGGGCATAATGGACCAGCCCACTTCCGTCGCGTGCCAGCCCTCGGGCTCCCAGATGCCCACGCGGCCCACAAACTCGCCGCCTGCCTTTTCCTCAACCGCCCAAAAGCCGTGCCCGCGCATGGCCCAGTGGCCGATCAGCGTCGCCATCTCCCGCCAGGCGCCCGCGCGGTCGCGGGTCTCGCCACCCAGAAAACGCATGGCTTCGGGGTCCGCCACAAAGCGCGCATAGGGCTCGAGGTCCTCGTGCCGCCATTCGCGCAAAATCAACCGCTCGGTTTCAAGCCGCGGAATGGGAACGGCAATGGGTTCCAGTTGCTTCGGCACTGCTGCTTACCCCAATGAAGGTTCGATATCCTTGCACGCGGCGATAAGGCCCTTCACCGCGTCAACGGACTTGCCGAACATGGCTTGTTCGTCCGCCGTGAATTTCACTTCGACGACCTTTTCAACGCCGTTCGCGCCCAAGACCACCGGCACGCCCACATAAAGATTATCCTGACCGTATTCACCGTTGAGGTTCGCCGCGCAAGGCAGCACCCGGCGCTTGTCCTTCAAATAGGCTTCCGCCATCTCAATCGCCGCCGTGGCGGGCGCATAATAGGCCGAGCCTGTCTTCAAGAGCCCGACGATCTCGGCCCCGCCGTCGCGGGTGCGTTGCACGATGGCATCCATCTTGTCCTGGCTCGACCAGCCCATCTCGATGAGATCGGGTACGGGAATGCCCGCCACCATGGAATAGCGCAAGAGCGGCACCATGGTGTCGCCATGACCGCCAAGAACGAACGCGGTCACGTCTTCCACTGAGACGTTGAATTCCTGCGCAAGGAACAGACGGAAGCGCGCCGAATCGAGCACACCCGCCATGCCCACCACTTTGTTTGTGGGAAGGCCGGAGAACTCACGAAACGCCCACACCATGGCGTCAAGCGGATTGGTAATCACGATCACAAAGGCCTCGGGCGCGTGGGCTTTCACCCCATCGGCCACCGCCTTCATCACTTTGAGATTTGTGCCGATCAGATCATCGCGGCTCATGCCCGGTTTGCGCGGCACGCCCGCGGTGATGATCACCACATCGGCGCCCGCAATGTCCGCATAGTCGTTCGTACCCTTAAAAGCGGCGTCGTAGCCCGCCACCGGCGATGACTGCGCGATGTCGAGGCTCTTGCCTTGCGGGAGCCCCTCGACGATGTCGAACAGCACCACATCGCCCAACTCCTTGAGCCCGGCAAGATGGGCGAGGGTGCCGCCGATCATTCCGCCGCCGATGAGGGCAATTTTCTTGCGCGCCATAATGTGCTCCCCTATGTGAGATCAGGCGGAAACCGGCCCATGCTGCGGCCCCGCTCTAAAAACTTGTGAGATTTGCCCGCCTGTTAACCCGAATCCCCAGCGCCCGCAAGGGACGCGGCCGCCGCCACGGTTGGTAACAAATCGAAAACCCCCTGTTGGCATTATGATTGAGGAAAGCGCCCCGATGACCCATGGTCCCGGCCGTGCGGACCGCCTTTGAGCCTGGAATAGACCTTCAAAAGGATTCCCGTTTTGACCCTGCCCTTCCTTCCGCAACGCCTTGTGGCAAAGCGCATTTTCCCGCTCGCGGCCCTTGCGATTGCCGCGCTGGCCCTTTCGGGCTGCGGAACCGTGGTGATCGGATCCATCACGCTCGGGCAAATCTCTGCGGCGGCGGGGGTTGCGTCGGTGGGAACCACGGGCAAGGGCCTTCAGGACCATGCGCTCTCGGCGGTGACCGGACGGGACTGCCGGGTTCTTGAAGGGATTGTGCGGCGGGGCCGCCGCATTTGCGAAGAGGTGGGCTCGCCCGCCACCGAGAATGACTTTCGCGGTGTTCTTGTCATGTTGAACGGCACTGGGGAGGAGACATCTTCTAGCGCGCCTGAAGTGATCTACGGCGGCAGCGCCAGCGATTTTCGTCCGAGCCTTGCGCGCGCCGAAGGGCGCCGCTCCCTCGCACCACAAGAGATAAGCCCGGCAATCGAGCTTGCCGGCGAAGTGCCGGGCATCCGCGAATGGGCGCGCACGCGGCCCGCGCCAACGATTACGGTCACACGGCTCGCCCTGAACTGACTTTCAGCTAACGGGCATCCACCCCCTGAACATCTGCGCGATGGGGTTCGGCAAGATAGTCCTGCGCCTGCATTTCTTTTAGCCGCGATGCAGTGCGCGCGAACGACCCATCGCCCGCGCGATAAATCTCATCAGGTCCCACCGCTGCGGACGCAATCAGTTTCACTTTACGCTCATAGAGCGCGTCGATAAGCGTCACAAAGCGCTTGGCCTCGTTGCGGTTGAGGCGCCCAAGTTCAGGTATGTGATCGATGAAAACCGTATGGAAGCGCTGCGCAATCGCCAGATAGTCCGCGGGGCCCAATGCGCGCCCGCAAAGCGCATCGAAACTTTCGCGCACAGCACCGCCGGCACAAGCGGCAAAGCGCAAGCGGCGGCCCTTCACGCGAAGATCGCAAGGTCCAGCCCCAACCGATCCGGTGACAGCCTCCCACGCCGCATCCATCCGCGTGTCAGCATCGCTCCCCAAGGGGCAGAAATAAACCTCCATGCCCTTGACGCGGTCCGCGCGGTAATCCCCCGCCGCATCAAGCTGGTAGATATCGAGCCTTGATTGAAGAAGCGCGATAAAGGGCAAGAAAAGCTGCCGGTTAAGCCCATCGGAATAAAGCTCATGGGGCGGACGATTGGAGGTGGCGACGACGATCACGCCAAAGGAAAAGAGCGCTTCGAACAACCGGCCCAAGATCATGGCGTCAGCCACGTCTTCCACTTGAAACTCATCGAAACACAGAAGCCACGCCTCGTCCGCGATGGCCTTTGCCACCGGCGGGATGGGATCGTCGCTGCCGGGTCTTAGTTTGAGTGCGCGAAGCCGGGCGCGCTTTTCTTCGTTGCCGAGCCCGCGCCATTCCTTGATGGCCGCGTGCGCGTCTTCCATAAAGGTGAGAAAGTGAACGCGGCGCTTGCGCGCAACCGGCGCGGTCTCGAAGAAAAGGTCCATAAGCATGGACTTGCCGCGGCCCACATCGCCGCAAATGTAAAGCCCGTGAGGCTGGGACCGCCGGCCAGAAAGCCCAAACACGCCGCCCCGGCTTGGGCGGTATCGCGCGAGTTTGTGGTGCAAGCGGTCAAGCCAGTGCGCGGCTTCTTCCTGCGCCGGGTCGGCGGTGATCTCCCCCCGCCGCACCAGGTTTCTATAGCCTGAAAGTGGTCCCGCTTTCGCCATCCGCGCCCCAACACATCCAAAGCAAATCCGCAGCAAATCTAGCCGTGTGGGCGGATTTGGCAACCAGCGATGGCTGGCCGCGTTCGGGAACGCACCCCTCGGTGCGCTTACTTCATTGTGGGGATGACGAAGCTTGCACCTTCGCGCACACCGGCGGGCCAGCGCGAGGTGATGGTCTTAATGTGAGTGTAGAACTTCACGCCTTCGAGGCCGTGCTGGTTGGTGTCGCCAAAGGCCGAGCGCTTCCACCCCCCGAAAGTGTGATAGGAGAGCGGCACCGGGATCGGCACGTTGATCCCCACCATACCCACGTTGACGCGCGAAGCGAACTCGCGCGCCGCATCGCCATCGCGCGTATAGATGGCAACACCATTCCCATACTGATGGTCTGACGGCATGGCAACCGCTTCGTCGAAATCCTTGGCGCGCGCCACCGAAAGGACGGGTCCGAAAATCTCGTCCTTGTAGATTTGCATGTCCGTGGTGACGCGATCGAAAAGGCTTCCTCCCATAAAGAACCCGTCTTCATAGCCTTGCAGGGTAAGATCGCGCCCGTCGACCACCAAGTCCGCGCCTTCCTTGACGCCAAGGTCGATAAGCCCACGCACCTTCTCGCGGTGCTCGGCCGTCACGAGCGGGCCATAATCCGCATCCGGATCGGTGGGCAGGCCCACGCGCAGCTCTTCCACCCTCGGCCGCAATCGTTTGACCAGCTCATCCCCCACCGCGTCGGTTACCGGCACGGCGACGGAGATCGCCATGCAGCGTTCGCCCGCCGAGCCGTAGCCGGCGCCAATAAGGTCATCCACCACCCGGTCCAGATCCGCGTCGGGCATAATAATGGCGTGGTTCTTCGCGCCGCCCATGGCCTGCACACGCTTGCCGTTGGCAGCACCCGTGGCATAGATGTATTCCGCGATGGCGGACGAGCCGACAAAGCTCACCGCCTGAATGCGCGGATCGGTGAGGATTGTATCCACTGCTTCCTTGTCGCCCGGCACCACGTTGAGCACGCCTTCGGGTGCGCCCGCTTCCATAAAAAGCTCCGCCAGCCGCACCGGCACGCTGGGATCTTTTTCCGATGGTTTGCACACGAACGTATTGCCGCACGCCACCGAGACGCCGAACATCCACATGGGGATCATGGCGGGAAAATTGAACGGCGTGATGCCCGCGCAAACACCAAGAGGTTGGCGCATGGAATACATGTCGATGCCCGGCCCCGCGCCTTCGGTAAACTCGCCTTTGAGCAAATGCGGAATACCGCAAGCAAACTCGATCACTTCGAGGCCCCGCTGTACATCGCCCTTGGCGTCGGCCAGGACCTTGCCGTGCTCGGAGGAAAGCAACGCCGCAAGCTCGTCCATGTTCTTTTCAAGCAGTTCCTTGAACTTAAACATGACCCGCGCACGCCGTTGCGGGTTTACCGCGCGCCAGACGGGGAACGCTTTTTCCGCGGCGTCGATCGCCTGGCGCACTTCGCCAGCGTTGGCGAGCGGCGCGCGTGCCTGTACTTCGCCGGTCGCCGGATTGAAGACATCCAGAAACCGTCCCGAGGTGCCGGAAACGAGCTTGCCGTCGATAAAATGCTGAATTTCGCGTGTCATGGCTGCTTCCCTCTTTGAGCCCACATTTTATATTGGCCCGTTATGCGCTGGGCCGCCCTCTTGGCGGGGCGGTAATGGCTTGGCGCATCACATATCAGAGTGGGGCGGGTAGCTCAATTACGGCTCAATCGCGCGCGGGTGCAAGCAGCCAGCCCATCAGGAAAACCGCAAGGGCGGCGCCCGCGAATTGCATCAGCACGAACGCGGGCGCATGGCTCGGCTGAATTCCTGAGAAGCTGTCCGTGAAGCTGCGCGCGATGGTCACCGCCGGGTTGGCGAAGGA
>JANQLJ010000092.1 GCA_028280665.1 Alphaproteobacteria bacterium | reverse complement strand
CCCCTGGGCGGGCTGATCTTTCTTTATGAAGATCAAACCGACCTGGTGGCCCTTGAAAGCGAATACAACACCCTGATCGAAGTGCAGCGCAAAACTCTCGACAATCTCGATGAAGGCATTGCGGTCTTTGGTACCGACGGGCGGCTTGAGCTTCACAACGAAGCGTTCGAAAAACTCTGGGAGCTTCAATCGGAGCAGCTTGCGGACCGGCCCCACGTCAACGAGGTCATTACTCTGTGTAAAGACCTTTATGACGAGGAAAAAGATTGGCGCGCCATCCGCGCGCGCGTTACCGGCGGCGAGGAGGGGCGCACCTCGGTCGTTCAGCGCATCGAACGGCAAAACGGGACGGTGCTTCAGTTTGCGGTGCAGCCCTTGCGCAGCGGCCAGACCCTTGTGACCTTCCTCGACCTCACCGCCGCGGCAAGTATTGAGCGTGCCTTGCGCGAACGTAACGAGGCGCTGGAGGCCGCCGACCGGCTCAAGTCCGCCTTTATCGAGAACGTGTCCTACCAGCTCCGCAATCCGCTCAACCCCATCCTCGGGTTTTCGGAAATGCTGGAGAACGGCATTGCCGGCGATCTCAACGAGCAGCAGACGGACTATATCCACTACGTGATCGAGGGGGCGCATCAACTGCGCGACGTGATCGACGACATTCTCGATCTCGCCATGATCGAGGCGGGCACGATCTCGCTCGACGTGAAAGAAGTGGACGTGCGCGAGCTGCTTGAGACCGCGGCTGAGATGCGCGTCTCACGCATCAACGATAGCGCGGTGACCCTGGCGCTTAACATCGCGGACGATGTGGACGTCATTCAGGCGGACGAAAAACGCCTGCGGCAGGTTCTTTTCAATCTTCTTTCGAACGCCATGCGCCACACCGAGGAAGGCGGGCGCATCGAGCTGGGCGCCGTGCGCGAGGAAGGCCACGTAAAGTTTTGGGTTGCCGACACCGGCACCGGCTTCGATCAGGACGCCCAGATGTACGCCTTTGACAGCTTCGCCTCCGACGGCCCGCCCGGCGCGGGCAAACGGCCCGGCCTTGGCCTTGCGCTGGTGAAGAGCTTTGTGGAGCTGCACGGGGGCGAGGTCGATATTGACAGCAAGCCCGGCGAGGGCGCGACGGCCACGTTCATCCTGCCCGACCGCGCCTCGACAACCGAAGCGGCCTGATTTTACCTAAGCGCGGGATTTAGTGCTGGCTGCGCGGCATGCGCACGATAAGGCCGTCAAGCTCAGGTGTCACCGTGATCTGACAGGAAAGCCGCGAGTTCTCTTCCACGTCCTCGGCGAAGTCGAGCATGGAGGTTTCCATGCCTTCGGCGGTGCCGGTCTTCTCGCGCCACGCGTCGTCCACATAAACGTGGCAGGTGGCGCAGGCGCAGGCCCCGCCGCAATCGGCGTCGATGCCCGGGATCATGTTCTTGACCGCCCCTTCCATCACCGACCAGCCCTCCGGCACATCCACTTCATGCTCCGTCCCGTTGTGCTCGATATAGGTGATTTTCGGCATGGTCCCTGTTTCCGTCTCAAGAAGGGTGGCCCGGTCCGGGCCTCGTTGAATCAGCTTAGCGTTTTAACGTCATCCGTTCCGGATTGACAGTCTGTCAGGTGTATTTCTGGCGGATCTCTTTCATGGAAACTTCAAGGTCGCCGAGGGTTTCCGGCGGCACCTCGGCACGTGCGGCAATTAGCTCCCGCCCCACCATGTAATCGGGGGGCGAGTTGACCGCATCCACGGCGATCACCGCGCCTTTTTTAAGATAGAAGGTCGAAAAGCGCCGCGCGCCCGGGTCGCCGCGCAGCACCGCCTCGTCATAGCCCTGATTGAGCCCCGCCATCTGGAGTTTCAAGTTGTACTGGTCTGACCAGAACCACGGCACTTGAGTGTAGGGCTTTGGGGTTCCGGCCATGGCGGCGGCGGCGGCTTTTGCCTGATCGAGGGCGTTCTGCACGGATTCAAGCCGGATGCGCCGGCCCACGGGCACGCAAGGAAAATTCGTGCAGTCCCCGGCCGCATATATATAAGGGTCCGAGGTTTGCCCTTGCTCGTCCACCACGATGCCGTTGTCGATGGCGAGCCCCGCTTCTTCCGCAAGGTCCACATTCGGCACGATGCCGATGCCAATGACGGCGAAGTCGGCGGGCAGCCGCTCGCCCGTGCTGGTGACCACCGCTTCGAGCTTGCCGCCGCCTTCAAATGCCGTCACCCCCGTGCCGCAACGGATCTTGACCCCTTCTTCGGTGTGCACTTGTTCGAAGAAGGCGCTCATCTCAGGCGTCGTCACGCGCTGAAGCACGCGGGGCTCTACTTCCAGCACGGTCACGTCGATCCCGCGTTTGACGGCAACGGCGGCTACCTCAAGGCCGATATAGCCCCCGCCCACCACGACGAGCTTTGCGCCCTCGGCAAAGTTTTCCTGAATGCCTTCCACATCCGCGATGGTGCGCAAGTAGTGAACGCCGGAAAGATCAGCCCCCGGAATATCGAGAGTACGCACCCGCGCGCCGGTGGCGATCAAGAGCTTCCCGTAAGCAAGTTCTTCACCGCCGCAGAGGGTGACAATTTTCCGTTCCCGGTCGATCCTCGTGGCCGGGATGTTGAGCTTCAGTTCCACCTGTTCCGTCTCGAAAAACTCAGGCGGCTTGAAATAGACCCGCTCCAAAGGCATTTCGCCCGCCATGAATTTTTTTGAAAGCGGCGGGCGCTGATAGGGGATATGAGGTTCCTCGCCCACAAGCACGATGTCCCCTGCAAACCCTTCACGGCGCAAGGTCTCGGCGGCCTGACCGCCCGCCTGGCCCGCCCCGATGATGACAATGGTCTCGCTCATGAAATCCGGCTCGATTGCTTTGCTTTAGCGGCGCGTACCTTGTCCGAGGGGCCCCGGCAAATCAAGGCTTGGCAAATCAAGGCTTGGCGCTTGTTCCCGTGGGGAAGGTCGCGCTATCAGAGACCCCATGACCACAAACACAAAGGCAGGCCACACCGTCCTTCTCGCCAAGGACCTTGCGGACGAAACGGCCACCGCCGCCGTCGCGGCGAAACTTGCCGCCGCAGTGCGCGCGCCCGTCTTTATTGCCCTGGCCGGGGATCTCGGCGCCGGCAAGACCGCCTTTGCCCGCGCCTTCATCCGTGCCCTGCCCGGAACGCGCGATGACGAAGACGTGCCCAGCCCCACCTTCACCCTGGTACAAACGTATGAGAGCGCCAAGGGCCCGGTTTGGCATTTCGATCTTTACCGAATCGATCATAGCTCCGAGCTGCAAGAGCTGGGCTGGGACGAGGCCATCGGCGAAGGCATCTGCCTCGTTGAGTGGCCTGAAAAGGCGGGCACCGCCCTGCCGCCCACCCGCATCGAAGTTGCTCTTGAAATGGGCGCGGCCCCCGAGGCGCGCCGCCTCACCATCACCGCGTTTGGCAACACCTTGGATGACATAGAGGATAAACCGCTTGGCTGACGAAACGCGCGAAGACTTGATCGACGCCTTCCTTGCCCGCTCGGGCTGGGGGGAGGCGGCGCGCGCGCGCCTTGCCGGGGACGCCTCGACCCGCAGCTATGACCGGCTCAAGGGCCCGCGCGGGCGCGCGGTTTTGATGAACGCGCCGCCCGCCGCCGAAGCGCCCGCCTGCCCGCCCGGAGCAAGCGAAAGCGAACGCCGCGCGCTCGGCTATAACGCCCTTGCGCGTCTTGCCGGACCGGACCCGCGCCCCTTTGCCGCCATGGCCGCCTTTTTGAAGACCCACGGCTTCAGCGCGCCCGAAATTTACGCCGCCGACTTCGCAAATGGCCTGCTGCTGATGGAAGATTTGGGAGACCGTGTTTTCACCCGCGCAATCCCGGAAGGTGCGGGCGAAGAAGTGCTCTATGAAGCGGCCATAGATACGCTGGCTGCGCTTCATGAGGTGCGTACGCCGGAGCGCCTTCCTCTCGCTCAAGGCGGAGATGTTCCGCTTTTGCCTTACGATGATGTGGCGCTTTGCGAAGAAGTCCGCCTGCTGACGGATTGGTACCTGCCCGCCTGCACGGGAAAAGAAACGAGCGCCGAGCTTACAGAAGAATTTCTGAGCCTGTGGCGGGAGGCGCTGCACCTGCTCGGCCCGGCGGACGATGTGGTGGTGCTGCGCGACTTTCATGCCGATAACCTTCTTTGGCTGCCGGACCGTGCAGGCGTAGCGCGGGTGGGCCTGCTCGACTTTCAAGACGCGCTGAAAGGTCACCGCGCTTACGATCTTGTGTCGCTGCTTGAAGATGCGCGGCGGGACGTGGCGCCCGCCCTCGCCCAGCGCATGATCGCCCATTACGCAAGACGCGCCATGGCCGCAAACCCCGCCTTCGATCTTGCGGCCTTTGAGCTCGCCTACGCGCTTCTCGGCCTTCAGCGCAATACCAAAATCCTCGGCATTTTTGCGCGGCTTTGGAAGCGGGACGGAAAAGCTCAGTACCCGTCCTATATGCCGCGGGTCTGGCGCCATGTGGAGCGCAACCTCGCCCATCCCGCCGCAGCCGGCCTCAAGGCCTGGTACGGCCGCCATATTCCGCCCCCATGGCGCGGAGGCTATCTCGCCGCCAAAGCCGCGGAGGGGTCCCCATGAGCGTTCAGCCCACCGAAGCCGTAGTCCTCGCCGCGGGGCTGGGCACGCGCATGCGGCCCCTGACGGACGACCGGCCCAAGGCGTTGATCGAGGTTGGCGGGCGGGCGCTTATCGACCGGGTGATCGACACGCTTGAAGCGGCGGGCGTGACTCACGTCATCGTCAACGCCCATTACAAAGCGGAGATGTTGATGGAGCATCTGGCAGCCCGCGCCGGGCCGCGCATCACCGCCTCCGACGAACGCGAGCACGTGATGGATACGGGCGGCGGCGTCAAGAAGGCCCTGCGCCATCTTAAAGACGAGCCGTTCTTTACCTACAACGCGGATTTCATCTGGACCGAAGGGACCACGCCCGCCCTCCGCCGCATGGGCGAGGCGTGGGACGGAAGCAGAATGGGCGCGCTGATGCTGCTCTCGCCTATGGAAAAGACCACGGGCTTTGACGGCCCGGGGGATTTTTTCATGGATGACAATGGCCGCCTTGCGCGCCGGGGGGAGGCAAAGCGCGCGCCTTACGCCTGGATGGGCGTGCAGATCGTCACCAAAGCGGCCTATGAGGAAACCCCCGATGATCCGTTCTCGAACAATTTGATCTGGGACCGGATGATCCCCGAGGGCCGCCTTTACGGCCTTGTGCACGAAGGGACCGGCGCGCATGTGGGCACGCCCACGGGGCTTGCCGAGGCTGAAGCCTTGCTGGGGCGGACGTGACGCGGCTTCCCCGCCTTTCGACCATCGCCCCCGGCGTTCCCTTCGCGGATGCCCTGGCGCGGGGGATAATGGAAACCTTCGCGCAAGAAGACGACCCCCTGGCGCTTACGGACGTTCTGATCCTCTTGCCCACGCGGCGAGCGGTGCGTGCCACCACCGAAGCCTTTGGCCGCGTCGCCGCGGCGAAGGGCATGACAACCGTGCTCCTGCCGCGCATTCAGCCCCTGGGCGACGTGGACGAAGAAGTGCTGATGCTCGAAGGCTTTGCGCTCGATGCGGAAGCGGAACTCGCTGTTCCCCCCGCCATCGACGAGATGGGCCGCGCCTTTGCCCTTGCAAAACTTGTTGCCCGGAAGATGGAAGCGGCGGGGACGCCTGCGCCCATGGACCAATGCGTGACGCTGGCCTACGGTCTCGGACAGTTTATCGATACGGCGCATACGGAGCGTGTGCCGCTTAATGGGCTCAAGGAGCTCGTGCCCGAACGGTTTGCCGAACACTGGCAGCAAACGCTCAAGTTTCTGGAAATCGTACTTGAGGCGTGGCCCCGCCACCTCGAAAGCGCGGGCAAGCTCAACCCCGCCCAGCGCCGCGACCGGCTTTTGGGTGCGCTCGCCGCCCGCTGGCAGCAACACCCACCCGCGCACCCGGTGATCGCGGCGGGCACCACCGGCTCGATCCCGGCGACGGCGGACCTTCTGAAAGTGATTGCCGGGCTTGAGACCGGCCACATTGTGCTACCCGGTCTCGATTGCGAGGCGCCCGCGCGCGCCTGGGACGCCATTGAGCCGAGCCATCCACAGTTCGGCCTGCGCGCGCTGCTCGCTCATATAGGTGCCGCGCGTGAGGCGGTGGAGGCATGGCCTTATAGTGCGCCCGGGAAGACGCAATCGCGCCAGCGGCTCATCAACGAGGCGCTGCGCCCCAGCGCCGCCACGGACGAATGGATCAGCACCGCCAAGGAGCTGGGCAAGGGCGATCCCACCGCGGGGCTGTCGTTCCTTGTGGCGCGGCATTCGGGCGAGGAGGCGCTGGCCATTGCACTCCTCTTGCGCGAGGCAGTGGAGGCGCCCGCCCGCACCGCCGCGCTGGTAACGCCGGACCGCACGCTTGCGCGCCGGGTCTCGGCGGAGCTAAAGCGCTTCGGTCTTGCGATTGACGACAGCGCCGGGCTCCCCCTCGATCAGACCCCGGCCGCGGCTTTTGCATTGCATCTTGTTGAAGCCGCCGCCGCCGATTGGGCGCCGGTGCCGCTGCTTGCGCTTTTAAAGCACCCGCTCTTTCACGTTGGCAAGACCCGCGCCGCCGTGCGCGAGGCGGTGGACGCGATCGAGCTCT
>JANQLJ010000089.1 GCA_028280665.1 Alphaproteobacteria bacterium | reverse complement strand
CAATGGCGTAAAAGCCGCAGAGCATGGCGGTCGAGCCGACGATCCCGCGCACCACCATGAGGCCCGGACGCGAGGCCTTGAAGCCCGCGGGCCCCGTGCGCCAGATGAGCGGCCCGATCACAATGACGCCAGTGAGCGCGCGGAAGAACGCAACCTCAAAGGCGTGAAGCGATCCGCCCAGCAGCTTCACCAGCACCTGCATAACCGTGAAGAGCCCCGCCGAGGCAAGCACCCAAAGGGCGCCCCTCAGGTTCGGAGGTAACCGGACCCAACGCCCTTGCGCCCAGCGCGGGACCGCGCGCATACGCTGCCGCCGGCGCTCGGACGCACGCTGAGCCTCGGGTACTGGGGGGGATGCCATGGGGTGATCTTGCCTCCGCGTGCGCGGAGCCTAGCGCGGATGCCCGTTGCTGACCAAATGTCAGCTTCTTGCATGCGCCCCTAACCTGGCCTTTACCTGCCCCCCGTCAGACTGTGGCCACCAGATGCCGGAGGCGCGGGATAAGGATAACGACAGGGCCATGGCGATGATCGAAAGGCTTTTTGCGGAAGACGCCGCCGAGCCGCTCGAAAGGAACGAGCAGGCGGCGCTTCGCGATGCGTTTCAATCGCGCGCTCTTGGGAGTGCCTGGTGCGGTTATGCGGTGCCAAACCGCGCGCACGATGACGCCCTTGCCTTCATCTTTACCGAAGGCGGCCACGGCGGGCCGTTCAAGCTGATCCGCACCCAGGCCGGCGGCTACGGCCTTGCCAGCGAGACGGGCCTTATCGTCTGGACCGGCACATCCCTGTCGGAAGTGCCTACAGCGTTTCTCTAAAATCTCAAGGCTGCCAATGGTGCGGCGTCATTTGCCAGCCGAGCACCTTGTAGGCGGCATCGAGAAGAAACTGCCCGCGCTCGTTCATGGAAACGCCCTGACCTTGCTGGTTCATGACATAAGCAAATGACAGTCCCGCTTCCGGGTCCGCCATGGCGAACGAGCCGCCCGAGCCCGCATGACCGAACGCCGCGCGGCCCAAGTGGTGATACCCCGCGCTTAAATCCGGCTTACGCTCCCGCGTGACCATGTAGCCCGACGCAACACGCAAGGGCGCGAACAAGGTCGCATCGCAGTGCGAGGCGTTGGTAACCATCCGCATGCGGACTAATGCATCTTGCGAAACGACCTTCACCCTATCGAGGGTTCCTCCACACGCCAGCGCCGCGTACATGCGCGCAAGAGACCGCGCGTTACCCACGCCCGTGGCCGCACCGATCTCGGCCTGCCAATAAATGGGGTTGCTTGCACTGAACCCGCCGGTGTTGTTGAAAAAAAGCGACGGAATGGAGTCCGGCTCATGCAGGAGCTTTTGCATATAGGGCGTCACCGGGTCCGCTGCGCGAAAGCGCGGGCGCAAAATGCGCGCAAGGCGCGGCGCCACATCCGGGGGCGCGCCCATCCAAAGCTCAAGCCCTAAAGGCTCCGCCACCCGCTCGGCAAAAAGCGCGCCGGCGGTCCGGCCGCTTGCCCGGCGGATCATCTCGCCCACCGTCCACGCAAACGTCAGCCCGTGATAGGCGCTGCGCGTGCCCGGCGCAAAGAACGGTTCTTGACGGGCCAGCGCCGCCGTTGCCCAGTTCCAATCCGCCAGCGCACCCTCAGGCACCGAATCGCGAAAGACCGGAACGCCCGCCGTATGATCCAGCATCATCTGCAAGGTGGTGCCACCCTTACCGTTTTCGGCGTATTCAGGCCAAAGCTCAGCCACCGGCGCGTTCGGATCGAGCTTGCCTTCGTCAATAAGCATATGCGCGACGAGCGCAAGCGCCCCCTTGGTGCAGGAAAAGATGACCGCAAGCGCATCCTCCTCCCAAGGCGTGGCGTCTTTTGGGTTGGCGACACCGCCCCATAGATCAACGACCGTCTTGCCTTCCAGAGTGACGCAAAGGCTCGCGCCTTGCTCCCCGCGGCTTTGGAAATTTTCGGCAAAGACATCGAGCAAAGGCGTAAAGCGGTCGTCGGCAATCTCGCCTTGGACGAGCCCGGTCTTTACCTCTTGGGATATGGCCGTCATGCGCTAGCCGCCGACGGTGACGACGACCTTGCCCTTCGCCTTGCGGTCCATAAGCTCGCGGATCGCATCGCCCGCCTGCGCAAGATCATAGCGGTTCGAGACATAAGGTTTGATCTTGCCTTCGCGATACCAAGCCATGAGCTCGGCAACATTCTCGCGGTTCTTTTCCGGATGGCGGCCGGTAAAGGCGCCCCAAAAAACACCGACGATCTGACAGCCTTTGAGGAGCGCAAGGTTCATGGGGATTTTCGCAATGCCCGCCGGAAAGCCCACGATCAGGAACCGCCCTTCCCACGCGGTCGCCCGTAGCGCTGGCTCGCAATAATCCCCGCCCACCGGGTCATAGACCACGTCAGCGCCTTCGCCGCTGGTGAGTTCCTTGATCTTGTTCGACAGTGCCTTTTGCTGATCGCGGTCGAGGGGCTGCTGGGGATAGACAAAGCCTTCATCGGCGCCGCGTTCTTTCGCAACCTCAACTTTTTCTTCCGATGATGCGGCGGCGATGACGCGCGCGCCCATCACCTTGCCAAGCTCAACCGCGGCAAGGCCGACACCCCCCGCCGCGCCGAGCACCAAAAGCGATTCGCCCGGTTTGATCTGTGCACGGTCTTTCAGCGCGTGATGCGACGTGCCATAGGTCATCAGGAAAGCCGACGCTTCGTCGAACGGCATTTCATCCGGTATGGGGATGGTGCGGCCCGCTTCGACCAGCGCTTGTTCGGCCATGCCGCCCCAGCCCGTCGAGCCGATAACCCGGTCGCCGACAGCGATGTCTGTGACGCCCCCGCCCACTTCCGCAACGACCCCGGCAACCTCACCTCCCGGCGAGAAGGGAAGGTCGGGCTTGAACTGATAGAGGTTCTGGATCAGCAGCGCGTCGGGAAAATTGACGCCGCAGGCCTTCACGTCGATGACCACGTGCCCTTCGCCAGGGTGAAGGTCGTCAACGTCTTCGAGGACGAGCTTTTCGGGCTCACCATACTCTTTGCACAGAACCGCCTTCATCGGCCTCTCCTTACCTCGCGTGCTTTGTTGGGCTTACTTCTCTACCGCCATCGGCGCGGAATAGCCAATCGCCGCTTCGATGGCGCCGCGCTTGCGGCGCGCGGCAGCACGGCCCGCCTCCATGGCTTCCGCAGCTTTATAAAATTGCATGGCGTTGATTTCCCCAAGGTCAGGGGAGATCATCACGTCAGCCGGTTCCAGTGCCGAGCGCGCCTTGGTGATGCGGTTGGACATGATCGAGACGGCATTGCTGATTACTTCGTATTGCTGGGGCCCCCGGTCGCGGCGGTGAAGCAGGTCGCGCAACATCTTGCGCGTGCTTTCCTGCATGTTTTGGGGAAGCCGCTCGGCCAGATCGTCGAGCCAGTTGTGGGGCAGCTCGTCCACCGATGTCTCCGCTTTCGGCGCAGGGGCACCTGCTTCGTGATCGTGAAAGCGGAAGACGCCGCCATTGATATCGACGGCGATCACCACTTCGGCGCCGAGCGCCTGGGCCAGCGATATGGGCACAGGATTGACGAGCCCGCCATCGGAAAGCCAGGTCGCGCCCACCTGCCACGGCGTCAGCAGGCCGGGAAGCGCGATCGATGCGCGCAAGGCATCTGACAAAGATCCTTCACGCAGCCAAATCTCCCGGCCCGAGCGAATATCCACGGCAATGGCGCCGAAAGGAACTTCAAGGTCTTCAATGCGCGTGTCTTCAAAATGCAACTCGAACCAATTCATCAGGCGGCGTCCGCCCATAACACCGCCGGCCTTCAAGGTGACGTCGAGATAGTCCGCCATCTTCAGCATGGTCAGGTCTTCGGCAAAGCCGCGCAGCTCATCCAGTTTGCCCATGGCGTAGAACCCGCCGATCACCGAACCGATGGAGCACCCGGTGATGACGTCCGGCGTAATGCCCATCTCTTCGAGTACTTCGATGGCGCCGATGTGCGACCAGCCGCGCGCGGCCCCGCTGCCGAGCGCAAGGCCAATGCGCGGGCTGTCGGTCATTCCGGTCACAGGCATTCTTGGCAAACCCTCCTAGACATGAATGGGCTGGCAAAGCGCGGCGGCGGGACGCCCTTCCCCAACGATTTTGTCCCGGGTGTTTCGCAAAGGAGGGTTGAGCCATGCTTTCACGTCCGCATCATCGGCGTCCAGCACCCCCAAGGCAACCAGCAAGGCGGTGATAGCGGTTTCCGCTGCGCGCGTGGCGCCATCGTCGATCTTGAGCGCGATGCCGAGGCCATGTTCGGGGAGCAGCCCCGTATAAACCCCTTCAGCGCCCACTTTGACGAGCGCGCGGGCCCCGCTCGCCGTGATGAGCGCCGCACATGCCCGCCCCGTACCGGACATGAGCAATGGGTGCGCGGCAACAGCGTCCGCGAGCCGCCGCGCTGCCGGGGCAAACTCTTCGCTCAAGGATTGCGGCGCGGCCAGCTTGGCAAAGCCCAAGGCAAGATTGCCGAGCGGCATCGCAAGGTTCGGCGCGTGGCATCCGTCTGTACCAGGAACAAAGTCTGATGCGTCAATCTCACAAACCTCTGCAATCGTATTCGACACCGTCTGCTGCACCGGATGATCAAGTTGCGTGTAGCCTTTCGTGGGCGCGCCCAGGCGCTTTGCCAGGGTCAAGAAGCCCGCGTGTTTTCCCGAGCAATTGTTGTGAACGCGCGCGGGTTTTGCGCCTGCTTTGATCATGGCGTCGTGAGTGGGCTCATGTCGCGAGGGGTGGGGCCCGCATTCAAGATCGCTGTCGCCAAGCCCCAGCTTCGCCAGCCATGCGTCCACGCGGCCTGTGTGCATGGGCTCGCTTGAGTGCGAAGCGCAAGCAAGCGACAGCTCTTCGGCGCCTAAACCAAAGGCGTCCGCCGCGCCGCTCGCCACAAGCGGCAGAGCCTGGAGCATCTTGTATGCGGAGCGGGGATAGACGGGGGCGTCGATCGTGCCAGCCTGGGCAAGAGTTTCCCCGTCCGCCCGGCGGACAACGTAAGAGCCGCGGTGAACGCTTTCCACCAGATTGCTCCGCACCATTTCGACCAGGACCGGATTGGCCATAAACTCCACTCTCTGATAGGAAACGCCGCGAGCACAGGAGGCCCTTATGCGCGGCTATTTCGGTATCGGCATCGAGGGTGCGTCAAAACCCATGAATGTCGGGGCGTTGTTTCGCACTGCGCACGCCTTCGGCGCAAGCTTTGTCTTCACCATCGCGGCCCATTGGAAGGTCCGGGAGAACCAGTCGGACACCTCCAAGGCCTTGGGGCATCTGCCCTATTACGAGTGGGAAACGGCCGGGGACATCAACTTGCCCAAGGACTGCAAGGTGGTCGCCGTCGAGCTGTTGAACGAGGCAACGGACCTGCCCAGCTTCGCCCACCCACCCAAGGCTTGCTATGTGCTGGGGCGGGAGCGGGGTGCCGTCTCGCAGGAGGTCATCGACCGCGCGGATTTCGTCATCCGCATTCCCACCAAGTTTTGCATCAATGTGGGGCTTGCCGGCGCCATCATCATGTATGACCGCTTGACCAGCCTCGGGCGCTTTGCCCCCCGCCCTCTCATGACCGGCCAGGAGCCCGAGCCCCTTCCCGATCCGCAATTCGGCAGCCACGTCCCGCCTTCGGCAAAGGATTAACGTGGGGCCCGCGCCCCCTCATTTACGGCGCTGGGGCAGTACGCTATAGACCCGGAGGGATGCTTTTGCCCTTGATGTCTAACTTTGGCCCATTTGGTGAGCCCAAATGGGGCGCCGCCGCACCTTGATTTAAAGTAACGGATGCCAGAGTAACGGATGAGAGAGATGACACGTATCGCCCTCGCTCTTTTTGCAATCATGGCCGCCCTCACGGGTATGGGTGGCAGCGCGCTCGCACAAGAACGCGAGCTTATTGGAACCTTTCGCGATTGGAACGCCTTTCGCGACACCGACGGCGGCAACACCTTCTGTTATGCGGTCGCAATTCCGGACGAGACCCAGCTTTCGCGGCGCGGTCGCCAGCGTGGCGAAATCTTCTTCTTTGTGACGAGCTGGAAAGAGCTTGGCCGCAGCAATGAAATCAATGTGTTCGTCGGTTACCCCATCGACGAAGAGGCCCGCCACATGCTGCGCATCGGCAATGAGGCGTTTGAGCTTTTCGGCCAAGGGGAGCGGGCATTTCTTATGGAAGAAACCCAGACCGACCAGGTGCTGAGCGCCATGCGGCGTGGCTCGCGCATGATCGTGACGGCCCGTTCCGCACTGGGTACGGAATCGACGGACGGTTATTCCCTTTTGGGCGCGACGGCGGCTCTTCAAGCCGCTTCCGACGCCTGCCGCTAACCTGCTAGAATGCGCCTTTAGGGCAGGAACTATGGGCGCCGGCATAAACACCATCATTGAAGCTGAACCTTCGCGCGGGCCCACGCCGGCGCTCGTCGGCTTGCTTCCCGGGCGGCTGGAAGCGGCCATGAGCGAGGTGGACGTGCCCGTACGCCAGCGCCGGATGCGCGCCCAGCAGCTTTGGAACTGGCTTTACGTGCGCGGCGCAACGTCGTTCGATGACATGACCTCCATCTCAAAGGGCCTGCGCGCCGCGCTCGCGAATCGGTTCACCATCGCGCGCCCGGAAATCGTGGATAGCCAGCTTAGCCAGGACGGCACGCGCAAATGGTTGTTGCGGCTTGCACCCGGCATTGAGATTGAAACCGTGTTCATTCCCGATGGGGAGCGCGGCACGCTGTGCGTATCGAGCCAAGTGGGCTGCACGCTTAATTGCACGTTCTGCCATACAGGCACCCAGCCGCTGGTGCGCAATCTGACCGCGGCCGAGATCGTCGGGCAGATCCTTGTTGCGCGCGACGAGTTGGGTGAATGGCCCCAGCCAGGCGGCGGCGCACCGGCGCGCCAAATCACAAACGTTGTGATGATGGGAATGGGCGAGCCGCTTTACAATTTTGAAAATGTCCGCGACGCGCTTTTGCTGGCAGCGGACGGTGAGGGCATTTCCCTGGGCAAGCGCCGCGTGACGCTTTCCACCTCCGGCGTTGTGCCCATGATGCGCCGCGCGGGCGAGGAGATCGGATGCATGCTCGCCATCTCGCTCCATGCGGTGCGCGATGATGTGCGCAATGAACTGGTGCCACTCAACAAAAAATACCCGATCGCAGAACTCTTGGAGGCGTGCCGCAACTACCCGGGCGTTTCCAACGCCAAGCGGATTACATTTGAGTACGTCATGCTGAAAGGGGTTAACGACAGCCCCGCGGACGCCAAGGAACTGGTGCGCCTGATCGCTGGCATTCCCGCCAAGATTAACCTGATCCCGTTCAATCCCTGGCCGGGCAGCCCCCACGAATGCTCAGATTGGGAAACCATCGAGACTTTTGGTGAGATCGTGAACCGCGCGGGCTATGCAAGCCCCATCCGCACACCGCGGGGCCGGGATATATCGGCGGCCTGCGGTCAGCTAAAGTCGGAAAGTAAAAAGATTCGCGCGTCCGAGTTA
>JANQLJ010000067.1 GCA_028280665.1 Alphaproteobacteria bacterium | reverse complement strand
CACCGGCCCCTTTGCCTTGCGCGCGCAGTTTTTCGCGCACCACCTGAGCCGCATCGATCACTGGATGGGTATGACGGCACGATGGCCACGGCTTGAGCGAGGTCTCGTACAATTGCCAGCGGGTATCGGGATTTGCGAGGACAAGTTCGGGGCGCGCATCGGGGCAGGCAGCGGCAAAGAATCCCCGCTTTCCCTCCAATATTTCCGGCGGGCCGGTAAACCCGGAAGCGGCCAATTCCGCGGCCACAACGCCGGCTTCGGCGCCTCGCCCCGCGTGGATGTGTTTGCTCATGGCGCCGGTTTTAAGGAACTCCCAGAGCCCCGCGCTCTGGGTTCCGGCGTTGCCGAGCGCGTGGACAAACTCATCCTCGCTCAAGAACAGAAGTGCGCCCGCGGCCGCCGCCGAACCAAAAGGACCGCAGGTCGCCGTGTTGTGCCAAATGCGGTAATGGGTGGGCCCGACCGCCATGCCGACGCGGGCCGCCGCTTCAAATCCCCACAGCACCGCCTTTAGAAAATCCTCGCCCGATGCGCCGGTTTTCCGCGCCATGGCCCAAGCGGCGGGCACCACCACGCAGCCCGGATGAACCACCGAGACCTTGTGGAGGTCGTCCATTTCCAGAATGTGCGACAGCGCCCCCATGACAAATGCCTGGCGCCCCGGATCGAGCGGGCGGCCCTCCGCCCAGGCGCGGATCATCCCGCCCGGCGGCGAGGATAGCCCGGCGACGGCGTTTGAAATTGAATCCAAAGTGTAAAGGGCCGCCGCCTCGAGGTCGGACTTATCCACGGGCTTTCCCCGGATAAGGCGGGCAAGCCCGCCCGTGAGCGAGGAGGTAAACGAACTCATAATTTTTTCCCTTTACGCTTTCTTACCCGCCCGCTACCCGGAAGGAGAGGGGCGCGTGAGAGCTGTGAGAGAGCCGTCATCCTGACATGATTTCGGGATAGGCTGACAGGGAGGGTTATGAACGTGGGGCAAGGGCTGGAGACCATGGGGCCATCAGTGAGAGCAACCGGGCGTACTGCCGGGCTTTGCGCCGTGCTGGCGGGCGCGCTGTTCCTGAGCGCCTGCGCGGGCGGGGGCGTGCGCCCCACAAGCGGCGGCTTCAAGGTGGGCAATCCTTATCAGATCAACGGAACCTGGTATTACCCGCGCGAGGACCCGGCCTATAACGAGACCGGCATCGCCTCGTGGTACGGAGCCCAGTTCCACGGCCGGACCACGGCCAACGGCGAGCGCTTCGACATGAACCTCATGTCGGCGGCGCATCCGACCTTGCCCATGCCGTCGCACGTGCGGGTGACGAACCTCAACAACGGCCGCTCCCTCATCGTGCGCGTTAATGACCGCGGCCCCTTTGCCCGCGGGCGCATTATCGACTTGAGCCGCGCCGCCGCGCGCGAGCTGGGCTTTGAGCGCGACGGAACCGCGCCGGTGCGGGTTCAGAACCTCGGCGTTGCGCCCTTGAACGTCACCAGTACCGAGGCGCGCGGCATACTCGAAGGCCGCCGCATGGAACTTGCCGCCGCCCAGTCCGCGTCCGTGACCGCCACGACCATCACACCCCCAGGCGCGGGAGGCACGCCCTCCACATCCACCAGGCCGGTCACTGCCGAGCCCGCGCGCAACGTGAATGGCGGGGCGTCGCACGGTAACAACCGGGACCCGCAACGCCCGCCACGGCTTTTTGTGCAAGTGGGCGCCTTCGGTCAGGAATCGAACGCTCTCAATCTGCTCAATCGCCTGTCGCTCGGCGCACAGATCGCAAATGCCGCCGTCGAGCCTGCCTGGGTCAACGGCCAGCAGCTCTACCGGGTCCGCCTGGGTCCTTACTGGGACGTGGGCGAGGCCGATCAGGCGCTCCAGCGCGTTGCCGGTTTGGGCTACGGCGCAGCCCGGATCATCGTCGACTAATAGTCACAAATCCCCACTATTTCCCCCCGATCCCTGCCTTGCAGTGATGAGACGGGCGGGGGAGAATGCGGGGATGCCCAATTCCTCTATCCCCGCGTAACAGGGTCAAAAAAGCGCCATGCCACTAAACAAAGTTATCCCATCGCTAAACAAGATTGCCTGGTCTTTAAACCAGTTTGCACTTCTGTTTGCACTTTCCGTCTTGGCGGTCATATGGACTGCTGCGGCAAGCGCTCAGGAGATCGAAACCCCCGCCGAGTTCGCGCTGCTGATGGATGCCGATACCGGCTACATCCTTTTTCAGAAAAACGCCGACGAGCTGATGTACCCCGCCTCCATGTCGAAGCTCATGACGCTGGAGGTTCTGTTCCAGCGTCTGCGCGAAGGCTCGGTGACCATGGAGCAGGAGTTCCACATTTCTACCGAGGCCTGGCGCCGGGGCGGGGCGGCCAGCGGGTCGTCCACCATGTTCGCCGAATGGAATTCGTGGGTGCCGGTGGAGGATTTGATCCGCGGCATTGTGGTCGTCTCGGGCAATGACGCCTGCATAGCAGTGGCCGAGGCGCTGGCGGGAACCGAAGAAGACTTCGCCGCGACGATGACCGCGCGGGCGCGTGAATTGGGACTTGAACAACCCACCTTCGCCAACTCGACGGGCTGGCCCGACCCAAACCACGTCATGACCGCGCGGGAGCTCGCGCTGCTTGCCCGCCACATGATTGAGACGTACCCGGAATATCTGCCGTACTTCGCCGAGGAACGCTACACCTGGAACGACCGCACCCAGCCCAACCGCAACCCGCTGATCTTCAACTTTCCGGGGGCGGACGGTCTTAAGACCGGCCATACGGAGGCGAGCGGCTATGGGCTTGTGGGCACGGCCATGCGCGAAGGGCGGCGGCTCATCCTTGTGCTCAACGGGCTTGAAAGCGAGGCCGAACGCGCGCGGGAAAGCCGGCGCCTGATGACCCTCGGCTTCAATGCCTTCCGTCAGTACGACCTCTTTGCCGAAGGCGACCTTGTAGGTACGGCGGAGGTCTGGGGCGGCCGCGAGGCGCGGGTGCCGCTGACCATCCGCGAGGACGTGACCGTTATCTTGCGGCGCGAGGCGCGGCGCGACATGCAGGTTTCGATCAACTATCTCGGCCCCATTTCCGCGCCCATCATTACGGGCAGCGAAGTGGCGCGCTTGCGCGTGACCGCGCCGGGCATGGAGCCGCAGGAGTTTCCACTCTTTGCCGCAGCGTCCATTCCGCGCACCGGCATTGTGGGTCAAATCGTGATGGCGCTCGATTACCTTGTCTTCGACCGGCTTGCCGCGGCAACCGACCTACCGGTGCCTTCCGAAGAGATCGTCAGTGAAAGCGCGGACACGCCCGCCGGCGCAGGGGAGAAGTAGCCGCCCGTGTGCGCCGCTGATGCCCCGGGCAAGTTCATCACCCTCGAAGGTGGCGAGGGCGCGGGCAAATCGACACAAATCAAACGTTTGGCCGCGCGCCTCAGCCGGTACGGCATTGATGTGGTGACAACGCGCGAGCCGGGCGGCGCGCCGGGGGCGGAGGAAATCCGCAAGCTGCTTGTGACGGGCGAGCCGGGCCGCTGGAGCGCCATGACCGAAGCGCTGCTCCATTATGCGGCGCGCGACGATCACCTGAACAAGACGGTGCGCCCGTCGCTCGAGAAAGGCGCGTGGGTTCTTTCCGACCGCTTTGCGGATTCAACTCGCGCTTACCAAGGAGTGGGCGAGGGGCTCTCGCTGGAGGTGATCGGCCTGCTCGACAAAATGGTGGTGGGCGCGACCCAGCCGGATCTCACGCTGATCCTCGACCTGCCGGTGGAGGTGGGCCTCGCCCGCGCAACTCATGGGGACGGCGGCGACGAGCACCGCTATGAACGCATGGGCGAGAGCTTTCATGAGCGCCTGCGCCAGGCCTTTCTAGACATTGCGCGCGCGCACCCGGAGCGGTGCGTGGTCATCGACGCCTCGGGCACCCCGGACGAGGTCACCGAGGCCATTTGGGCGGCGGTGCGCGATAAGTTCCGTGAACTGACGGATGAGGGGGCGGCGTGATGGCGCGCGGTGAGGTGGACATCCCTGACGCAGGGCAGTTGCTCGATTTCCCCCATCCGCGCGAGACATTCTCTCTCATTGGCCACAAGGGCGCGGAGCGGGCGGTGCTGGATGCGTTCGCGTCGGGCAAGATGCACCACGCTTGGTTGCTCACGGGACCCCAAGGGGTGGGGAAGGCGACGCTCGCTTACCGCATGGCGCGGTTCCTGCTGGCGAACGCATCGCCCGACCCCAGCGAAGATGACAGCCTCAATGAAAGCCTCGATGTGGCGCGCAATCATCCCGCGGCGAAACTCATAAGCGCGGGCAGCCACCCCGATCTCTTCGTGTTGCGGCGTCCGTGGGACGAGAAGACCAAGAAGCTCAAGACCGTCATCACCGTGGATGAAGTGCGGAAAGTGCAGGGCTTCTTCGCCACCCACGCGACCCATGGTGGCTGGCGTGTTGTCATTGTGGATGCGGCGGACGAGATGAACGTCTCCGCCGCCAACGCGCTGCTCAAAGTACTGGAGGAACCGCCCGCGCAGGCGATCTTGATCCTCGTGAGCCATTCGCCCGGGCGGCTCTTGCCCACCATCCGCTCGCGCTGCCGCAAGCTCGCGCTCGATGCGCTGGGTACGGATGAAATCACCGAAGTGCTCGCCGCTAACGGCTATGAACTGAAACCACAAGACGCCGCCGCCGTGGCGGCACTGGCCGAAGGCAGCGCGGGCGAGGCGCTGGCCCTGGCCGCGGGCGGCGGGCTCGACCTCTACCGTGAAATCGAAGCGGTCCTGGGCGCGCTGCCGCACCCGGACGCACGCGCGCTTCACAAGCTTGCCGATGCCCTCGCCAAGCGTGGCGCGGACGACATGTGGCGCGCGGGAACGGACATGGTGCTGCGCTGGACGGCGCGCGTGGCGCGGGCGGCGGCCCTGGGCGAGCCCGGACCCGACATCGTGGTGGGCGAGGGCAGCCGTATGCTTGCCCTGGCGCGCGCCGCGGGGGCCGACCATTGGGCCGCGGCGGTGGCCGAGCTGGGCGCTCACTTCGCGCGGGGCGAAGCGCTCAACATGGACCGCAAGCAGGTCTTCATGAATGCGGTCTTCCGCCTTCAGGCCATCGCACGCGGGAAGGCGGCCTGATGCTGGTCGATAGTCACTGCCATCTGGACTTTGACGCGCTCGCGGGCGACCTTCCGGGGGTGCTGGCGCGCGCGGGGGACGCGGGCGTCGGCACCATGGTCACCATCTGTACGCGCGTTACGGAATTCGACCGTGTGCTAAAGATTGCCGAGGCACACGATCAGGTCTGGTGCACCGTGGGCATTCATCCCCACAATGCGGAAAGCGAGCCCGTTACCTCTACCGAGGAACTTATGCGGTATGCGGAGCACCCCAAGGTGGTCGGCATCGGTGAGACGGGGCTCGATTACTACTATGACCACAGCCCCCGCGAGGTGCAGCAGCGCGCCTTCCGCGAGCACATCCGCGCCGCGCGCGAGACGGGCCTCCCGCTGATCGTCCACAGCCGCGACGCGGACGAGGACATGGCGGCGATCCTTAGTGAGGAAATGGAAGAGGGCGCCTTCCCAGGCGTGATGCATTGTTTCTCATCGAGCCCCGCACTTGCCAAGGCCGCGCTCGACATCGGTATGTACATCTCGCTTTCGGGCATCATTACTTTCAAGAAGGCGGACGAACTGCGCGCCATTGCCAAGGGCGTTTCGCTCACACGGCTGCTGGTGGAAACCGACGCGCCTTATCTCGCGCCCGTGCCGCACCGGGGCAAGACCAACGAGCCCGCCTTCATGCGTCTCACGGCGGAAAAACTCGCCGAGCTGAAAGAGGTGACGCCCGCCCAGATCGAGACCGCCACCACGGCGAACTTCTTCGAGCTGTTCAAGAAGGCGGAACGGCCCGCATGACCCCGCGCATCACCATCTTGGGCTGCGGCTCGTCCGGGGGCGTCCCGCGGCTGGGGGACAAGTGGGGCGCGTGCGATCCCACGAACCCCAAGAACCGGCGGCGGCGCTGCTCAATCCTGGTGGAGCAGGGCGAAGGCGACGAGAAGACCCAAGTGCTGGTGGACACCTCACCAGACATGCGCGAGCAGCTTTTGGACGCAAACGTCAGCCGCCTCGACGCGGTGCTTTTCACCCACGAGCACGCGGACCAGACCCACGGCATCGACGATTTGCGCATGATCGCCATCAATATGTGGAAGCTGGTGCCGGTTTACGCCGACCGCCGCACGCTCGATGTAATCAAGCACCGCTTTGATTATTGTTTCGAGACGCCCGAGGGCTCGGGCTATCCGCCGATCCTCGAACCTCACGTGATTGATGTAGACAGTGTCAACTTCGGCATCGAAGGGCCGGGCGGGCGCGTGGACGTGATCCCGTTCTGGCAGGAGCATGGGCACATCCGGTCCCTGGGCTTTCGCTTCGGCAATATCGCCTATACCTCCGACGCCCACGCCATTCCGGAAGAAAGCTGGGAGCGCCTCGACGGCATCGAGACCTGGATCGTCGATGCGCTGCGCCATACCCATCACCCGAGCCATGCCAACGTGGCCACGGCGCTTGAGTGGCTTGAGCGCTCCACCGCGAAGCGGGGCGTGCTCACAAATTTGCATGTGGACCTCGATTACGAGGCATTGAAACGTAAACTCCCGCCGCACGTTACGCCCGCCTATGACGGCATGGTGGTGGAGGGGTAGAGAGGGTGGAGGCAGGAAGCTCGGGCGCAAAACGCCTACCCGCCAGCGTCCTCATGTGGTTAGAATTCCCCCCATGAACTGAGTCACTTGCCCCGAAAGGCTCATTCATGGGTTTGGTTCATTACCTTGGCTATGGCGTGCGCTGGGCCGCGGCTTACGCGGTGGCGGTGGCCGCTATGGTGGGGACGTTGCTCGCCATTGCGGTGATCCCGGCGCTGTTGTTCGGCTCGGAAAGCGAAGAGCTGCTCGAGCTGGCGCGGAGCTGGACGGCGCTGTTCTGGTTCGCGCTGTTCCTTGTGCCCATGGTGGCCGCGGTGGCGTTGCCGTTCGCGGTGGGCTTTTCGCTGGTGGCGGAACTGAGCGGCATTGAGATTCACGCGGGGCGCTACACGGTGATGGGTGCGGGTGCCGGGCTCATCGTCGGGTGGCTCACCAGCGCGCAAGTTTGGGCCGGGCTGCCGCCTTTGGATTTTGCCATTGCTGGCGGGCTCGGCGGGCTTATCCTCGGTGCGCTTCACTGGGGACGCTTTGAGCACATCCCACGGCGTGAAGCGCCCGAACACGAGCTCTGAGGGCGCATTACGCGGCCTGAGCCACACATAGCCAAGCCCCCCAACATCTAGCTCTATATTTTCCATAATATAAATTATGCGTAATTGAGAGTATATTTGCCCAGACCATTAAGGTCCCCCGCTTTTGTGAAAAGCGCGGCTTTTCACCCCCAAAGAAGCCGGAGGACCAAATCCGCCATCAGCATTACCGCCACAATGGATGGAATGAGCAAGATGGCTCCCAATATCCCTGACCAGATGACTTGCGGCAGAGACAAGATGCGCTCACCTACCGCGCCGCGCCAAAGGCTGAAACACAGGGGCAGATTGACGAGTACCGCCGTAACAACTCCCGGCGCATAGCCTTTCGCCGCGATCGCCGAGGGAATATGCGGCAGAAAAACATTGGCGAAGTATATTCCGGCGATTGTGCAGACAATGAACTCCTTCGCGCGGGTTTGCCTCCCCAACCCCGCATAAACGACCGCAAGAGCGGAAATTGCCGTGGCCAGGACCAGGGCGAGTTGCGTTACGTCCCAAGGGTCCGATTGCACACTGAGATTAAGGCTCTCCAGGGTGCGGCCCGCACCTTGCCGGAAGGCCGGGAACGTAAGCCACTCCTCAAGATTATGGGCGGCTATGGCGGGGATCAAAGCCCACCGGAGGAATGCGTAGTTTGCTATCCTGATGGCCATGTTTTGATATGAGCTACAACCCGCGCCTAGAGCAAGCTATGGAATCTAACAATGACGCTCCTTCTCACAGGCTTCGAGCCCTTCGGCACGCACGCGGAAAATCCCAGCCAGGACATTGTCCAGGCTATCGAGGAATCGTGGACTAGTGATGAGGAGCTGATCGTCCGCGTGCTGCCGGTGGAATACAGGGGCGCGGGCAAAGCGATCCTCGATCTCATCGCCCGGGCAGAGCCCCGCGCAATCCTCATGCTGGGGCTGGCGGACAGCGCGGCCCTTCCCCGGCTCGAACGCGTGGCGCTCAATCTCGATGACGCCGGGATCGCCGACAACGCGGGCGTCACGCGCCGGGGCGAGACCATCCGCGTGGGCGCGCCGCTTGCCTTGAAAACGGGCATCGATTTGCTCGCCCTGCAAGCGCACCTCGCCGGTGCCGGCCACGGGGTGGAAATTTCCAACCACGCGGGCGCTTACATCTGCAATCACATCTATTTCGAGGCGCTTCACCGGCTTGCCGAGCTAGGGGCACCGACACCCTGCCTCTTCGTGCACGTGCCGCCCTATCCCACCGAGCCCAGCGGCCGCGCGGCGTTCCTAGCGCAGCACGCGGCACTTGTGAGAGATCTCATTGCGGTGCTTGCAAATCCCGGCACTCTGTGAGCAATAGGCTGGAGAACTTAGGAGGCAGTCTTCATGTCGACATCCGCAGCACGATTTACCGGCGAAACTCCCAAGAACTATGATCGGATTCTTGGGCCAATTCTCTTCATTCCCTATGCCAAAGACATCGCGGCGCGGGCCAGGAAGCTGAAGCCGCAAAACATCCTTGAGCTTGCAGCCGGAACCGGCATCGTCACGCGTATTTTGCGGGACCAGGTTCCCCACTCCGCCGCCATCGCCGCGACCGACCTCAACGAGGACATGCTCAATATCGCGCGGCCGCGATTCAAGGCACGGGAAAACGTATCGTTTGACGTGGTGGACGCCATGGCCCTGCCTCAAGAGGACGAAAGCTACGATATGGTGCTGAGCCAGTTCGGTGTGATGTTCTTTCCCGACAAGGTGGCCTCTTACCGCGAGGCCTTGCGGGTCCTCAAGCCAGGCGGAACATACCTCCTCAACGTTTGGGGCAGTTGGGATGCCAATCCTTGGGCGGAGCTTGCGCATGCCCGCGTTGCGCAGTTCTTTGAAGGCGACCCCCCGGCCTTTTACAAAGTGCCGTTTCACTACCACGACGAAAAGCAGATCAAATCGGATCTTGAGGAAGCCGGATTTGCCAACGTGAAGATTGAGCATGTTGCGAAGGTCACCGACATTCCGTCGACTGAAGACCTGGCCTACGCCGCTGTCTTCGGCAACCCGTTGGCGGACGAGATTCGTGAACTGGGAGGCGGCGTCACGCCGGAACAGGCCGTGGACGCCTTGCATGAGGTACTGACCGAAGCCTTCGGCCCCTCCCCGGCCACGATGCCAATTGCCGCCTTGGTGATTTCCGCCGAACGGCCCAGCGGTAAGAAGAAAGGCTTGCTTTCGCGCCTCTTCGGCACCTAGCCCAGCACCCGCCCCCAACACCGTCATTCCGGGGCCGAGCGTAATGACGCTCCTCATCCGTCATCCTCTGGCAAGCGCAGCGCGACCAGAGGATCTACCTCGCTCTCCGAGCGTGATGAGATTGAGGTAGATGCTCGGGTCGAGCCCGAGCATGACGACTTTTTTTGACTGTCACCCCATCCAGTATGCTCTGGCTTGACCAGAGCATCTGGCTCCCGTTGCAACAATATGACAGGCAGCCAGACCCTCTGGTCGAGCCAGAGGGTACGATTCATTTTTTGTGAGGATTACTCGATCTAACCCAGCACCCGCCCGTTGGAATGCTCGGCCGCGACGGCCTTGAGGTCGGCGGCAACCATTTCCTTGACCAGTTCCGTGAAGCTCGTCTTGTGCTCCCAGCCAAGCTCGCGCTTTGCCTTGGCGGCGTCGCCCAGCAGGAACTCCACCTCCGCCGGGCGGTAGTAGATGGGATCGATGGCGATGAGCACATCGCCGGTCGCAGCATCGACGCCCTTTTCTTCGGTGCCTTCGCCTTCCCAGCGGATGGTGCGGCCCACTTCCGCAAAGGCAAGCTCGACGAAGGTGCGCACGGACCGGGCCTCCCCCGTCGCCAGCACATAGTCGCCGGGCTCGTCCTGCTGGAGCATGCGCCACATGCCGTCCACGTAATCGCGCGCGTGGCCCCAGTCGCGCTTGGCTTCGAGATTGCCGAGAAACAAAGTGTGCTGGTGGCCAAGCTCGATCGCCGCCACCGCGCGGGTGATCTTGCGCGTGACGAACGTCTCCCCCCGGCGCGGGCTTTCGTGGTTAAACAAAATGCCGTTCGAGGCGTGAATGCCGTAGGCCTCGCGGTAGTTCACGGTGATCCAATACCCATAAAGCTTGGCAATGCCGTAAGGGCTGCGCGGGTTGAAGGGTGTCGCTTCGTTTTGCGGTGTCTCCAACGCCGCGCCGTACATCTCCGAGGTGCTGGCCTGATAGAAGCGGGTTTCCTTCTCAAGCCCCAAAAGGCGGATCGCTTCGAGCAGCCGCAAGGGCCCCAGCGCATCGGCGTTGGCGGTGTATTCAGGCGTCTCGAAACTCACATGGACGTGGCTTTGGGCGGCGAGGTTGTAGATCTCGTGAGGGCGGATGTCCTGGATCAGCCGGATCAAATTCGTGGCATCGCCAAGGTCACCATAGTGGAGCCGGAAGTTTGTCTCCTCCTCGTGGGGGTCCACGTAAAGATGGTCCACCCGGCCCGAATTGAAGGATGAAGACCGGCGCTTAACCCCGTGCACTTCATAGCCTTTTTCGAGCAGAAGCTCGGCCAGATAAGAGCCGTCCTGGCCCGTGACGCCGGTAATCAGCGCTCGTCTCATGGCACCTCGCGGGAAGCGGACGCGGATAAAT
>JANQLJ010000059.1 GCA_028280665.1 Alphaproteobacteria bacterium | reverse complement strand
GACCGGCCTGCCGGTTTCCATTGCCGACGATCCCTTGTCCTGCGTGGCGCTGGGCACGGGGCAGGCGCTCGAAAACTACAAATCCATGCGCCACGTCCTTTCTCCAGTATACTGACCGCCGGGGATGAGCCGCGCGGGGATAAGCGCGGGCGGGGTCACATTGGGTAGAGACGGGGTATCCTGAAGCCGCCGAGGGAAAGCTGCCGAAGGAAAGCTTAAGGGTCCTGGGTCTCGTGAAACTCTATTTTGCCAGCAGAAGCGATCGGGCGCGGGTCACCGTGGGCATGGTGACCCACCGCACGTCCTTGTTCATCATGGTGGTGATCGCCTGCATTTTTCTGTTGCTCGACCGCGCCGAGGCCACGGTGTTCGAACGCGCGCGGGAAGCCGCCACCGACGCGGTTGCGCCCGTCCTTGAAGTTTTTTCAGGTCCCGTCTCCGCGGTGCGCGAGTTTCTCGCTGGCATCCAGGGTTATCTCGCGGTGTACGAAGAAAACGCGCGTCTGCGCGAGGAAAACGCGCGCCTCTTGGCCTGGCAAGCCGCCGCCCAGCAATTGCAGCGCACGGTCGACCGGTACAACGCACTGCTCAATGTTTCCATCGATCCGTCATTGGAATGGTCAACGGGGCGCGTGGTTGCCGATGATGGCGGCCCCTTCCGGCGCACCAAGATCGTCAATGTAGGCGCGCTTAACGGCGTCGAACGCGGCCAGGCCGCGGTGGATGAATACGGCCTTATCGGCCGCGTTGTGGGCGTGGGAAATGATGCCGCGCGCATTCTTCTTGTGACGGACCTCAACAGCCGCATTCCGGTCTATGTGGAACCGGGCCGTCACCGCGCCATTCTCGCGGGCGATAACTCCGATCTTTTGCGGCTTGAATATCTCGAAGGTGATGAAGGGATCGAAGCGGGCGCGCGGGTCGTCACCACGGGCGAGGGCGGGCTTATGCCCCCCGGCATTCCGGTCGGCGTGGTGGCGGGCGAACGGGGCGGCACTTGGCACGTGCGCTCGGCCACCCGCTTTGACAGCATCGATTTTGTCCGTGTGCTGCGCTTTTCCTTCCCCCGCGCGGTGGACGTGCCCGGCGCAAGCCTGCCGGACGCGGCCGAGCGCATCACCGAGGATGACGAGCGCGGCGAAGGCGGTGACGAATGAGCATGTGGACCAGCCACCGGTTCAACGTCGGCTCGCGCATTGTGCGCGGCACGGCGGTTGCCGTGCCGACAATTGTCGGGCTCTTTTGCGTTTTGCTGGCGGTGCTCCCTTACGGTGCCATTGGCGGCTTCACCCTTGCGCCCATATTTCCCCTCGCGGCGATTTTCTTCTTTGTGCTCACCCGCCCTGATCAGATGACACCGGTCTCGGTTTTCTTCATCGGTCTTTTTCAGGATCTTCTGACCGGAAGCCCGTCAGGACTTTGGGCGCTTGTCTATCTCACGGCTTATGTGGTGACGGCGGCGCTCAGGGTTTTGTTTGTGGGCCGGTCGGCGGGCGCGGCGTGGCCGGGGTTCCTGCTTGTCGCGGGCGCGGTGGCGTTCGGCATCTGGTTGCTGGCGAGTCTTTATTACGGAACGCCGGTGCGCATCCTTCCCATTGCCGGGCAGCTTATGCTTACGGTTGCGCTTTATCCCGCGCTGGCGTGGGTCTTCACGCGCGTCCTGCCGCACGCGGAGGGCTGAGCGGATGGTTCGGGACGTTCGCGATACGGCGCGCCAGGCGGTCTTTACACGGAGGACCGCCATGGCCTCCATCGGCGCGGCGGGGCTTTTCGGAACCGTGTTCTGGCGGCTTTATGGCCTGCAAGTCGAGCAGGCCGAGGAATTCGGCATTCAGGCCGAAGAAAACCGCATCAACGTGCGCCTGCTGGTGCCCCAGCGGGGCCGCATTCTCGACCGCTTTGGCGTGGAACTTGCCGCCAACCGGCAAAACTTCCGTGTACTGCTGGTGCCCGAAGATGCGCGCAATGAAGGCGTCTCCAACGTGGAAGAAGCGCTCAATCTGCTGGCCGAGATTGTCGAGCTGTCCGACTACCGCCGCCGCCGCGCCTTGCGCGAGGCCGCGCGCAACCGGCCTTTCGTACCCATCACCGTGAAGGAAAATCTCGATTGGGACGAGTTCGCCCGGGTCAACGTGAACCTGCCCGACCTGCCCGGCATCGTTCCCGATGTGGGCCAGACGCGCTTTTACCCCGAGGGCGAACACCTCGCCCATATCGTGGGGCACGTGGGCCGGGTGACCGAAGAAGAACAGCTAGGTGACCGCGACCCCCTGTTGCGTCTGCCTGATTTCCGCATCGGCAAGCTGGGGGTCGAGCTTCAGTTCGACGGGCGCCTGCGCGGGTCCGCGGGTACCAGCCATGTGGAAGTGAATGCGGGCGGGCGCGTGATCCGCGAGCTTCAGCGCACCGAAGGCGAGCCCGGCGATCAGGTGGTGCTGACCATCGATGAGGATTTGCAGCGCTTTGCCGCGGCGCAGTTCGAAGGCGAAAGCGGCGCGGCGGCGGTCCTCGACGTGCGCAGCGGGGACATTCTCGCGCTTGTTTCCGAGCCCGGGTTCGACCCGAACCTTTTCACCTTCGGCATTAGTCAGGACGACTGGGCCGCGCTGCGGGACGACGAGCTGAACCCCATGGTGAACAAGTCCGTAAGCGGACAATATCCGCCGGGTTCGACCTTCAAGATGGTGGTGGCGCTGGCGGCCCTCGAAGCGGGGGTGATGCATCCGCGGGAAGAAGTTTTCTGTAGTGGTCATATCACCCTGGGCGACCGCGATTTTCACTGCTGGCGGCGCGAAGGCCACCAGGTCATGAACATGCGGGACGGGATCAAGCATTCGTGCGACGTCTATTTCTACGAAGTGGCGCGGCGGGTGGGCATCGACCGCATTGCCGCCATGGCCGAACGGCTGGGTTTCGGTCACGCGACGGGCATTCAATTGCCGGGCGAACGGGCCGGCCTTGTGCCCACCACGGGCTGGAAATATGCCATCACCGGCGTGCGCTGGCAGCGGGGCGAGACGCTGATCGCGGGCATCGGCCAGGGGTTCTTGCTTTCAACGCCCTTGCAGCTCGCCCTGATGACCGCGCGGCTGGGCACCGGCAACGCGGTCAACCCGCGCCTTGTGCGCGCTACTGGGGCGGATGTGGAAGGGGTGGCGGCGGACGGCCCGCCCGCGCAAGTGTCGCTGGATATTGACCCCGCGCATCTTGCTCTTGTTCGCGATGGCATGAACGCGGTGGTGAACGAGCTCGGCGGCACGGCCACGCGCTCGGCGGTGAGGGGGCGGGGCATGTCCATGGCGGGCAAGACCGGCACCGCTCAAGTGCGCAACATCTCGCGCGAAGAACGGGAAAGCGGCGTCCTGGAAAACGAAGAACTGCCGCGGCACTTGCGGGACCACGCGCTATTCGTCGGCTTTGGCCCAGTCACGGCACCCAAATATGCGGTCAGCGTGATTGTTGAACACGGCAGCAGCGGCAGCCGCGCCGCGGGCCCCCGCGCGCGCGAGATCATGCGCTACGCCTTGACGCGCGATCCCGCCGCTATGCCGGCCATCGGCAATATGGTGCGCGCATCGGACGAAGACGGAAGGCAGGGCTGATGGCGGAGGCTTACGCGCAAACCAAGCCGCCCCAGCGCACTTTGCTGAGCAAACTTGCGGACTTCAATTGGGGCTTTTTGTTTCTCATTTGCCTTGTCGCGACCGTGGGCTTCGCCATGCTTTATTCGGTGGCGGACGGTAACTGGGACCCGTGGGCCTCGCGGCAAATGTGGCGCTTTGGCGTAGGCGTCGCCGTCTTGTTCGTGGTCGCGGTGATCGACATCCGCGTGTGGATGAGCCTTGCTTATCCCGCCTATGTGCTGGCGCTATTGCTGCTGGTGGCCGTGGAAGTGGCGGGCGAGGTCGGCATGGGCGCCCAGCGCTGGCTGACCCTGGGGCCGGTCAATCTTCAGCCCTCGGAGATTATGAAGGTGGCGCTGGTGCTCGCGCTGGCGCGGTATTTTCACAGTCTTCGGATCGACGAGGTCTCGCGGCCGCTGCGTCTTATTCTGCCGCTTTTCATGATCGCGCTGCCCGTGGCGCTGGTGGTGCGGCAACCGGACCTTGGAACGGCGATGCTTCTGCTCGCCGGGGGCTTGGGTTTGATTTTTCTCGCCGGAATCAATTGGTGGTACATCATCGGTGGTTTTGCGATGAGCATCGCGGCCATCCCCATCGGCTGGCAGTTTCTCGCCGATTATCAAAAGAGCCGCATACTGACCTTCCTTAACCCTGAGCGCGACCCACTGGGCACCGGCTATCACATCTTGCAGTCGCAAATCGCCATCGGCGCGGGCGGCGTGTTCGGGCAGGGCTTCATGCAAGGCTCCCAAAGCCAGTTGAACTTTCTGCCCGAAAAGCAAACGGATTTTATTTTCACCATGCTGGCCGAAGAATTCGGCCTTGCGGGCGCGGCGGGGCTCGTGAGTCTTTACATTGCCATTCTCGCCATCGGCGTTTTGACGGCGCTCAATGCGCGGGCGCATTTTGGGCGGCTGGTCGCCATGGGCGTGTGCCTGACGCTTTTTCTTTATGTATTTATCAACGCGGCGATGGTGATGGGCTTGGTGCCCGTGGTGGGCGTGCCCATGCCGCTGGTGTCCTATGGCGGCACGTCGATGATGACGCTGATGTTCGGGTTCGGGCTCTTGATGAGCGTGCACATCCACCGCGACGTGGACGTGCCCCGCTATGCGGGCGCGCTTTGGTGAGGTTTCCGGCCGCGGGCCCGGTTGCGGATTTCCCGGTCCTTTGGCCAGCGGGAATAAAAGGCATAGCGTTTGCCGATGGCGTCGCTCAATCTGAACAAGGCCCGCCAAAACGGATAAAGGGCCGCCTGCAGACCGGTGAGCTGAATTGTCTTGTCGAACCGCTCGGCCCCGGCGCTCATGGAGGGGTGCCCCCTGTTTTGCAAGGCGAGCTTTGGCCCCAACACCGCCAGATGATCGATGCCGGTTTCCCAGGCGCGGCCCATGGAAATGTCGATGGGAAAGGTGATCTTTCTCTTGCTCAGCGCCGCGCCAAGTTTGCGCGCGCCCTCCCGCGAAACCACATAGGCATGGGCGCCGCCGGGGGTTGACGGCAGGCGCACCAGCGAGATGTTTTCGTCAAACTCGATGAGCCGCCGCCCGCCGCGGCCCACGGTCTTCTTGTCGCCGAAGAACTTCACGAAGTCGAGTTCCGGCGCCAGCTCGATGAGCTGGCCGACGATGGGCCAGAATTTTGGGTCAAGATGCACGTCATCTTCCAGGATCACCGAATGGGGTTCGCTGCTTTCGGCGGCCTTCTTCAGGGCGATCAAGTGGGACCTGAAGCACCCGATGTCCGCGCCGAAAAGGTCCCGCCCGAACCAGCGCCGCCGCCGCGCGCTGTCATAGTCGTCGCACTCATGAATGTTCAGCGCGCGCCCGTCGAAGCCATCTAGAAACTCAAAGGCGATGCCCGCGTCCTCAAGCTGGCTTTTCATATAGGCTTGACGGTCCGCCGCGTCGGGCAGGGAGATAACGTAGGTCTGATAGGGGCGGCTCATCGGGTTTGTTCCGGTTGGGGCAGTGGATTTTCGGTATGCTTACGGGCCCCCGCCGGGCAAGTCAAAGGGCCCTCCACAAACCGGCGCGCGGAGTGTGCGGAGGCGCGCGCTGCTTTACCGGGGAGGGCCCGTCTGCTATATCCCGCGCCTCGTATCGCCGCGATGCGCTTTCCCTTTCGGACGGGCCCATAGCTCAGTTGGTAGAGCAGCTGACTCTTAATCAGCGGGTCCGGGGTTCGAGTCCCCGTGGGCCCTCCATTCTTCCGCGAATCTCAGACCGTTTATCCATGCGCGATTGCACCTGTGCATTCGTGGGCATAAGAATAAGCATGGGTAGGTGTCTTCTTGTTTTTCTTTGTGTCTGCGCCGGTGCGATGACAGCCGCTTATGCCGAGGGGGGCTGGGAAGTCCCGCGCAGCCACGTGGTGGACCTTGAACAGACGTTAGAGGACCGCCGCTATAGCCTGTTCGTCAAACTGCCGCCGGGTTACGAAGAGGCGGAGAATCAATCCCGCATCTATCCCGTCATCTATTTGAACGATGGTCCTTACACCTTTCAGGTGGCGGCGGGCGTGAGCCACTTGCCCATGAACATGGGCGAGTTCGGGTTCGACGTGTTCTCCGCAGGCGGCGTCAACATCGGCGCGTCTTATGTGGGCCAGTACGCCGACGGAGTCTCGTCGAACGGTTTTGATCTGCGCTTCAGCACGACGTTCTAAGTACTTTCAGCGCGCGGCGGGGGCTTGCGGAATTCCGTAGGCGTCATACCCGTCTGCCGTTTGAATTCCTTGTTGAAATTCGACTTGGACCCAAAGCCTACGGCATAGGCAATTTCGAGGATTGTCGTGTTTTCCGATACCGGGTCATTGAGCAGGCGCTTAGCAACATTGATCCGTGTACGGCTTAAAAGCTGGCTGAAGGTCATACCCAGCTCGTCATTGACCGCCACCGAAATCACCCTTGCCGGCACGCCAAGCCGCTTGGCAAATCGCGATAAGGTCAAGTTAATGTCCGCATAGTTGCGTTCTTCCGAAATCGCGGCCTCTATACGTTCAGTCAGGCCTTCCGGCGTTCCCGCCCGCGCAGTTTTCGGCAGGGTTTGTTCCAGCAACCATTCGAATACTGATCCGCCGCCCATGGCGCCAAGCAGCAAAAAGCCCACGGCAAGCAACAAGCCGGGAATAGTGAGCGCGAGCACGGACGAGGCGGCGATTTCTCCGCTACTTGCAACCTGCCGCGCGATCACTTGATCAACAACGGCGGAGAGAAGAAAGAACGCCGCAAATCCGATCAGCCAGCGATGAGCGGTCGCCGCATAAGCGCCCAGATGCTGAAACGGGGCGGGGCCCTTGCGCGCGAGCCAGCCGAACCAGACCGCATATGCCAAAAGGCTGAGCGAAAGGCAGAGGTCGAGTAAGTTCGCCTGTCCCATGACGGCAAGCAGGGGCGCGAACCCCGCGGGCAGAAAGTG
>JANQLJ010000050.1 GCA_028280665.1 Alphaproteobacteria bacterium | reverse complement strand
TAATGTCGAGCCGGATGCCGGTTTCCCGTTCGATGCGTTCGATAAAGCTCGCACCGTTTTCCGCAAACCGGCAGGCCTCGGTGGCAATGGCGCGTACATGGGTCGCACCGTCGCGCTTGATCTTGCCCGCGCAAATCTTGAGCGCGCTAATGGCGCGGTCCATTGAGCCCATGGAAAGCGCCCCCGTGGCGTTGAGGTTCTCCCCCAGGCCAACGGTCCGCGAGAAGGCGTCGATCACCTCAAAGCCGCCGGGCGCCGGGCGCGCCACAAGCAAGCGGCAATTATTCGTGCCAAGATCGATGGCCGCATAAACATTGCCGTCTTCTGGGATTGGAGCGGGGGCAGGCAGGTCGACGCGTCGCGCAGCCTCCCGGGAGGGACCGGGCGGCTTCTTGTCATTTGGTCGACGGCGCCGATTTCTGCCGCGGCGAGATCGGTGCCGCTTGGGACCGTTTCCACGTTCCTCTGCCGGCACGTCGATGCCTTTCTTCGGCAAGAGCGCGCGGGTGTCCCCCGCGACCGGCTCCATTGCCGCTTTGGGTAGGAGCTTACCAGAGCCCGGGGGCGCTGAACATCCACGAGCCGCGCCCGGCTTTAAGAAAAACCGGCGAAAGTAATTGATTTTGCGCTGCACAATACTTATCTGCACTTGAAGCTGAATATATCGAACCAATATAAGGGCTGTATATTGGTCCGATATAGGTGCAGGGGACGCGGTCAATGGACGTCAGAACGATCTGCCTTGGACTCTTGTCGGTCGCTGAGCGGTCCGGCTACGAGATCAAGAAGCTGCTCGAGGAAGGGCCGCTAGGCAACTTCGTCGATGCGAGCTTCGGCTCGATCTACCCTGCCCTGACCCGCATGACCGAGGACGGCCTTGTGGAGTTCCGCACCGAGGAACAGGAAGGCCGACCGGATAAGAAAACCTATTCCATCACGCCGCGCGGCCGCGCGGTTTTTCGCGAGGCCCTGGAAGGCCCCATCGCGCCCGACCGGCACCGTTCGGACTTTTTGTTCGTCCTCATGTTTGCCGATCAGCTTTCGCCGGAGCGTATGACCGAGGTGATCGACGAGCGTCTGGCCTTTTATGAGGAAAAGTTGCGTGAGATTCGCGCCGAGCTTGGCGATGGCGCCTCGCCGGGTCCGCAATTCGTGGCGGGCCATGCGATCGCGATTTTTGAAGCTGCAAAATCGTATCTCGAAGAACACCGCCACACATTGGAAGAACAACAAAACCAACGCAGCGCCAGCGGCATGATGGCCGCCGCGCCTGCGGACTAAAAACGTCGAGGGTATTATGCGTATTCGAAGCTCATTTGTTATTGCCTTTGCCATTGCCGCGCTTGTTTTCGTGTGGATGGCGTCGGGCATGCTCGGCGGTGACCCCGCCGCGGGGACCGAACCCAGCGAAACCGAGACGGCGAACGACAGCGCCGTCACCAGCGTGCGCGTTGCCACCATTACCTCGCAACAGCGTGACGCCTCGCTCATCATCCGGGGACGGACCGAAGCCTTGCGCAAAGTAACCTTACGCGCCGAAACTCAAGGCACCATCGCGGAAATGCCCGTCGAGCGCGGCAGCGCGGTAACGGAAGGCGAGGTCATCTGTCAGCTTGCGGTCAATGACCGCGAAGCCCGGCTTGAGGAAGCCCGCGCCCTATTGGACCTGCGGCGCGCCGAAAACGATGCCGCGCAAGAGCTGGGCGAACGGGGCTTCCGTTCCGACATTCAGCGCTCCGGCGCCCGTGCGGCCTACGATTCAGCGCAAGCGACGTTAAGCGCCGCCGAGGTCGAGCTTGAGCGCACGCGCATCCGCGCACCTTTTGACGGCATTCTTGACGACCGCCATGTGAACGTAGGCGATTACATGGCGCACGGCTCGGCCTGCGGCGTTGTCGTCGACCAGGACCCTTTCTTGATTGTCGGGCAGGTCTCCGAACGGGACGTGGGTAAGCTCACCGCCGGTTCGCCCGGCGTGGGCCGCCTTATCGACGGGACCGAGGTCGAAGGCACCATTCGCTTTATCGGCACCCAAGCCGACCCGGCCACCCGTACCTTCCGTATTGAGCTTGAGGTCTCGAATGAAGACGGTCTTTTGCGCGACGGGGTTACGAGCAACATCATCGTGCCCGTCCGTTCGGTCGAAGCCCACCGCATATCGCCCGCGGTTATCTCGCTTTCGGACATTGGCGAGGTTGGCGTCAAGGTGATCGACGACGACAATCAAGTGCACTTCATGCCCATCGACATTATTGAAGACACGGGCGACGGGTTCTGGGTGCGCGGCCTGCCGCCCACGGTGCGCGTCATTGTGGTCGGCCATGAATACGTGGTGGACGGCCAGCGCGTGAACCCGGTTGACGTGGGCACGGAGGCGCAATCGTGAACGCTATCGTTGACGCCGCCGTCGCCCGCGCGCGGACGGTGATGCTGATCCTGTTCGTGGGAGTGACCGCGGGTACAGCGTCTTATGTGGGCCTTCCCAAGGAAGCGGACCCGGACATTGCTTTCCCCGTCTTCTTTGTATCGCTTGCCATGCAAGGCATCTCGCCCCAAGACGCCGAGCGCCTGCTCGTGCGGCCCATGGAAACCGCGCTGCAATCCATCGAGGGCGCCGAAGAGATGAGTTCCTACGCGGCGCGGGGCCACGCGGGCGTGATCCTTGAGTTCGACGTTGACTTCGACAAAGACGCCGCCTTGCGCGAAGTGCAAGAACAAGTGGACATCGCACGCGCCGAGCTGCCCGCCGACGCTGAAGAGCCGCGCGTGCTCGAGTTCAACGCAAGCCTGTTCCCGGTCGTCATCGTTGCCTTGTCGGGCAACGTGCCCGAGCGCACGCTCTACCGCCTGGCCCAGGAACTTGAAGACGAGATCAAAACGGTTCCGGGTGTTCTTGAAACCGACCTCGCGGGCACCCGCGAGGAGCTGCTCGAGGTCATCGTGGACCCCGCGCTCATGGAAAGCTATGCCGTTTCGCAGACGGAGCTTTTCAACGCGGTCAATCTCAACAACCGCTTGATCCCCGCGGGCGCGCTCGAAACCGGCGCGGGCCGCTTTAATGTGAACGTGCCCGGTCTTTTTGAGACGCGAGAGGACGTGCTCAACCTTCCCATCCGCGCCTCGGGCGAAGGGGTGGTCACCCTCGGCGATATTGCCGACATCCGCCGCACCTTCCTAGATGCCACCGGCTATGCCCGCTATAACGGCGAGCCCGCCATGGCGGTGGAAGTCACCAAACGCATCGGCGCCAACATCATCTCGACTAACCGCGAAGTGCGCGCGGTGGTCGAGCGCGTCACCGCCGATTGGCCCGAAGAAGTCCACGTCGACGTCACCTTCGACGCTTCAAGCTGGATTTTCCGTTCGCTCGATCAGCTCCAGAACGCCATCCTGACTGCTATCTCACTTGTGATGATCGTGATCGTCGCGGCGCTCGGCTGGCGTTCGGGATTCCTTGTGGGCTTTGCCATTCCGTCTTCGTTCATGATCGGCTTTTTGCTGCTCGGCTGGATGGGTATGACCATCAACATGATGGTGATGTTCGGCATGGTGGTCTCGGTGGGGATTCTCGTCGACGGCGCCATCGTGGTGGTGGAATACGCCGACCGGAAAATGTCCGAAGGGTTCGCGCGGCGCGAGGCTTATGCGCTCGCCGCCAAGCGCATGTGGTGGCCGATCATCTCGTCCACCGGAACGACGCTCGCCGCCTTTTTCCCCATGTTGTTCTGGCCCGGCGTTTCCGGCGAGTTCATGCAGTACCTGCCGATCACGCTTATTTTTGTGCTGGTGGCGTCGCTCTTTATGGCGCTGTTGTTCCTGCCGGTGTTCGGCTCGCTGATCGGCAGGCCACAAACCGGCAACGAGAAAGCCATGCGCGCCCTTGCGGCGACCGAAGGCGGCGATCTGACCGAGATCGGCGGCTGGACCGGAGCTTATATCCGGTTGATCTCTTTGCTGGTCAAACACCCCTTGAAGATCGTTGCCGCGACCTTTGCAATGCTGTTCGCCATCAATGTGGCCTATTCGAGCGGTAATAACGGCAGCTTGTTCTTCGTCGAGACCGAGCCTGAATTTATCAGCGTCTTTGTAAGCGCCCGCGGCAATATCGGTGCCGAGGAAGCGCGCGACCTCGCCATCGAGGTGGAAGAAATCATTTTGAATATCGACGGGGTACAATCCGCGTTTATGGGCACTGGCACCGGTGGCGGCGGCGGGGGCATCAGCTTCGGTGACGGCGGCGGCCCCTCCGACGAGATCGGCAATATCTTCGTTCAGCTTGAGCCTTATGGCGAACGCCGCCCTGGAACCCAGATCATCCAGGAAATGCGCGAAAGAACCGCCGACATCCCGGGCCTGCGTGTGGAGATTCGCCAGCAAGAACAGGGCCCGCCCACCGGCAAGGACATCCAACTGGAACTCACATCGTTCAGCTACGAGGCTTTGGTTGCGACCACCACGATCATCAGCGAGCACCTGACAAACAACGTCGAAGGGCTCATCGAGATTGAAGACACAAGGCCCCTGCCCGGCATTGAGTGGGAGCTTGAAATCGACCGCGAGCTTGCGGGCCGCTTCGGCGCCGATGTCACGTCCATCGGCTTTACGGTGCAGCTCGTCACCAACGGCGTCCTGATCGACCAATACCGCCCCGACGATGCGGACGATGAAGTGGACATTCGCGCGCGGTTTCCATTCGATGCACGCTCCATTGATCAGCTCGACCAGCTCCGCGTGCAAACCCACGAGGGCCTGGTGCCTCTTTCAAACTTTGTCACGCGCGTCGCGAAGCCCCAGGTCACGCAAATCGACCGGGTGGATGGTGAGCGGGTCATGAACATCCGCGCCAATACGGTGCCCGGCATCTTGCCCAACGACAAGATCGCCGAGATTCAAAGCTGGCTTGATGAGCAGGAATTCGACTCGCGCGTCGACATCCGTTTCCGCGGGGCCAACGAAGAACAGGACGAAACCGCCGTGTTCCTGGGACAAGCGATGTTGGCGGCGCTGTTTCTGATGTTCCTGATCCTGATCACCCAGTTCAACAACTTCTTCCACTCGTTCCTGATCTTGCTGACGGTGGTGTTCTCGACCTTCGGCGTGCTGCTTGGCATGCTCGTCATGCAACAGCCGTTTTCCTACATCATGACGGGAACGGGGATCGTGGCGCTTGCCGGGATCGTGGTGAACAACAACATTGTGCTGATCGATACCTATCAGCGCCTCCTGGCCGAGGGCTTTACCGGCGTTGACGCCATCATTCGAAGCTGCGCGCAGCGTCTGCGGCCCATCTTCCTCACCACCGTCACCACCATGTGCGGCCTTGCGCCCATGATGTATCAGCTCAACATCAACTATTTCGGCCGCGACTTTTCCATTGGCGGGCCGGTTTCTACCTGGTGGGTGCCGTTCTCGACCGCGGTGATCTGGGGCCTCGGGTTCTCGACCGTGATGACGCTGCTTGTGACCCCATGCCTGCTTGCCTGGTGGGAGCGGCGCGGCAGCGACTTCCGCGCCATCTGGCGGGTCCTGTCCGGTTTCTTTGGGTTCTTTTGGGCCATGGCCTTCGGCCGGTCCAAGGGGCGGAGGAGCCGCCAGCCTGCCGAATAAGACCTATTCCGCCGGGACTTTCGCATCATCACTCGCAAGCTCCTCGAGCTTGTGGGTGATGTCTTCCACTTCAAGCTGGCGCCGCCACATGGAGGCGTAACGCCCGTCCAAAGCAAGCAGTTCGTCGTGGCGTCCGCGCTCAATGATGCGGCCCCCGTCGAGCACGATGATCTCGTCCGCGCTCACCACCGTCGAGAGCCGGTGCGCCACAATCAGCGTCGTACGCCCCAGCGCCGCCGCGTTGAGGGCCGCCTGAATTTCTTTTTCCGTATGGGAATCAAGCGCCGACGTTGCCTCATCCAATATGAGAATAGGCGGGTCCTTCAAAAGCGTGCGCGCAATGGCGACGCGCTGTTTCTCGCCGCCCGAGAGCTTCAGCCCGCGCTCGCCCACGCGCGTGTCATAGCCGAGCGGCAAGCCCCGGATAAAGTCGTGAATCTGCGCCTTCTTGGCAGCTTCGGCGATGTCTTCCTGCGGCGCGCCCGGGCGGCCGTAGCCGATGTTGTAACGGATGGTGTCGTTAAAGAGCACCGTGTCCTGGGG
>JANQLJ010000165.1 GCA_028280665.1 Alphaproteobacteria bacterium | reverse complement strand
TCGACACCACCTTGCGCCGCCACCTGCCTGACCCCTCGACGCTTGCGGGCTGTGATAAGGCCGCGCGCCGCTTGAGCGATGCGGTTAAGGAGGGCCGCACCATCGGCATTTTTGGCGATTATGACGTGGACGGAGGAACCGGCAGCGCCATACTTACGAAGTACCTGCGCACGCTCGGCGCGGATGTGGTCACGCACATACCGGACCGGCGGCGCGAAGGCTATGGGCCCAGCATTGCCGCGTTCGAGGCGCTCACTTCCAAGGGCGCTGAGATTCTCGTCACCGTCGATTGCGGCACCACCGCCTATGAACCGCTCAACTGGGCGCGGGAGAAGGGCATCGACGTTATCGTCGTTGACCACCACTTGCCCGGCGAGGCGGAGAGTTCTGCTTTCGCGCTGATCAACCCCAAGAACGTCAACGATACGAGCGGGCTCGATTACCTGAGCGCGGCGGGGGTGTCGTTTTTACTCACGGTGGCGCTTAACCGCGTGCTGCGCGATGAAGGGTTCTTTGCAAAGCGCGATGAGCCCGCACTTATGACCATGCTTGATCTCGTGGCGTTGGGGACCGTGTGCGACGTGGTGCCGCTTACAGGCGTCAATCGCGCGTTCGTCAATCAAGGCCTGCGCATTCTGGAGAAACGCGGCAACCCCGGCCTTGCCGCGCTTTCCGATGTGGCGCGGCTGAAAGGCGCGCCCTCGACCTATCACCTTGGCTTTGTCCTCGGCCCACGCATCAACGCGGGTGGCAGGCTGGGCCCGCCGGGACTGGCGTGTGAACTCCTGACCGCCGAAGACCCGGTGGCCGCGCAGAAGATCGCCCGCGAGCTTGATGCCCTGAACGCCCAGCGCCGCGACGTGGAACGCGGCGTGCTCGACGCCGCAACCATGGAAGCGGAAAAGCGCGTGGCGTCGGGCGCGAAAGTCATCGTGGTGGCGGGGGAAAGCTGGCACGAAGGGGTGGTGGGTATTGTCGCTGGCCGCATCAAGGATCGCTTCGGCTTTCCCGCCATCGTGCTCAGCATTGGCGAGGATGGCGTCGCCAAGGGCTCGGGGCGTTCCATCAAGGGCGTCGATCTTGGCGGCGCGGTGATCGCGGCAGTCGACCAAGGGCTGCTGCTCAAAGGCGGCGGCCATGGCATGGCGGCGGGGATGACGGTGCCCGCCGGCGGCATCGAAGCGTTCGCCGCTTTCTTGGATCGCCTGTTGCGGGCCGACATCGACATGGCGATTGAAGCCGCGCACTTGCAAGTGGATGGCTTTGTGGGGCTTGGCGCAATCGACGAAGCGCTATCCGATGCGCTGGCCCTTGCCGGGCCTTACGGCGCCGGCAACCCGGAGCCGATGGTGATCTGCCCTAATGTGACCGTCGCCATGGCCGACCGGGTGGGCGCGGATCATGTGCGCGCCATTCTTGCGGGCAGCGGCGGGACCCGCGTCAAGGGGATCGCTTTTCGTGCCGCCGACAGCCCCTTGGGCGCGGCACTGATGGAGGGCGAGGGTCGCCCGCTCCATCTCGCCGGGCGAATCAAGGACGACACGTGGAACGGGCGGCGCCAGGTCCAGCTTCAAATCGAGGACGCGGCGGTGGCCTGAGCGCGCCTCGCGGGCTTTGGCCAAGGCCTTGAGGGGGTCTTGCGCCGGAACGCCCGCTTGGCTATAGAGCAGCGCTCCGGGCCGGAGCGGCCCATCCCGCGCTCCCTTCGTCTATCGGTTAGGACGCCAGATTTTCAATCTGGAAAGAGGGGTTCGATTCCCCTAGGGAGCGCCATTTTTCCTTTTGTCGAAATGTGTGGCGGGCGGGCATCGCCTCGCCAAGCGACTTCAATTGCAAGAAGTGTGCTGCGCAACTAGGCTTACTTTTTTAATGCCACAAGTGGGCAATGACGCTATGGGGATTGATGTATGGATCAATGCTTTCATTCCGAAGCACATCCGTGGTCTGACCCACACTGTGCCGAATTCGAGTCGTACAGTAATCGCTGGCCCTCCCCTTTTTGATTGTTTCTTTACTGATAATCGTAGTTATAGCCAAAGTTTGAATGCGAGCTACCGGATCCAGGCGGGCGCTACAGATCTAAACATATTGATGGAGGAGACTAGGAGCTTTCGGCGCGTGGGGAGAACAAAACGTGTCGACTGTGAATCCGGTCGGGTTATTCGGTCTGCCAGAGCGTCGACATCCGGAATAAGAGTTGAGTTTCGCAGGCCCCTCGACCATCAACTGATATGTTATGTGACGGCAGGTGTATCAAATCCACTGGTTCCTGGCTCTCCTGATATCGACATAAAAACTGCATTTTCGTTAAACGTCGCGACTGGCCGGGTGAGCATTTCCGGGTGGGTTGATGACTTTCCCGCGTTCGAGGCATACGTTTCACACAATGGAAACACCAAGATGCTCCGCAGGTTGGGTCCCAAAAGGGGCGCCAGTCCGTACAGCCTTTTTGGTCCTGCTTCGCGTGAGTTCAAAGGAGAAACCTATCTTTAGCGTGTCACGTTTTTTGAATTACCGCGCGTAACCGGATATGAAATGCAGATGGACTGGCTCAACTATCTAGGCGCAGTAGTAACTTTAGGCCTCGGCATGACCGGGCTGATTGCCCCGCAAGTGGCGCAACGTATTGTGGGCCTCAAAGCCGAGACCGTTTCCGGGCGGTCCGAGTTTCGCGCAAGTTTCGGCGGGCTATGGATTGCGCTCGGCGCTGTGCCGCTGGTTCTTTTTGAGCCAATTGCGTTTGCATTTCTCGGGCTTTGTTGGCTGGGGACCGCCGCAGGGCGCACCGTCTCGTTTGTGCTTGACCGTACGGTGGATCGCCAGAACCTCTTTAACGCGGGCTTTGAGATTGTGATTGGCGCGCTTTGCCTGGCGGGCGCCCCGTGGGCCGCCCTTTGGGGCATCGTTTAAGAACGCTCATAAATCGAAATATCAAAACAATGCCGCCCCGCGCCCTCCACGGCGGTGGGGGAGACGTGCTGGCCGCGCGATTCCCGCTCAAAGGTGGAAAGGGCGTAAGGTCGGAAATCGTGCGGGCCTTCGGTCTCAAACTCCGCACAAAGACGATAGCTGTTTGCGCTGGCGCGTTCGTATTCATATGGCGCGCCGGTACGCGGGTCAGTGCTCGGATCGGTGCTTGAGCGCTCGAAACCTACCTCATCTGAAAGCGCGTCGAGAGAATCCGGAAGGGTTTCGTTGAGCCGGTAGTGCTCGGTCATCCGCCGCGCAAGGGTGCTGAGGTTGCCCAACCGTTCGCCGTCGAACCGCTCGGCCCGCGCCTCGCCCGGGCCGCCGATAAGCACAATGCCCCCTATCATGGCGCCGGCGATTATCACCGCCGCGGCAATGGCGAAGATCCGCTCGGGTGGCATTACCCGCCTCCTGCGCTGCGTTCCTCACGGCTGAGGCTCAGGAAGTAGTAACCGAATATGCCGCCTGCAATGACGGCGACGGTGAGGCTCTTGAGCACGAACCGGGTGCTGAGATCGCCTTCGAGGAAATTGAAAATAAGCCCGATAAAATCGCCCATGAGGACGGTCGCGGCGATAAAGAGCGCGAGGTAGGTGAGCCATCGCCGCACGCCTGAAAGCCGCATGGCAGGGTTCTGCTCGATCTCGCGGCCCACGGCACGGCTAAGAAACAGAAACAAGGGAAAGGCGACCACCAGCGAGGCAATAGCCCAGCGGATCGCCGTTTGGCGCGAGCGGACGCGGTATTCATTTTCCAAAGGATCGGGGAAGGCAATATCGATGATCTGGAACAGTAAAACACCGAGCTGGACCGCCACCACCAGCAGCACGGTGAATAGCAGGAGATAAACGAACGCCTGCCTCGCCGAGAGCTGGGTATGAGGGCGCGGCACGGGAATGGAAAAACCGCTTTCTGCATAGGAGGAAAGCGCGCGCTTTACTTGCGCTTGCGGCCACCCGGCGCCAAGGAGCGCCTTTTCGATGTCCTCGCGCGACTCGCCTTTGGCGAGGGCTGCGCGCACAAACTCACGGGCTTCGTCGAGGGCATTTGCCATAGCTTGCTCCGTCTTAGTTCGGGTTGGGCGTTTTGCTGCGGGGTGCCGCGGGGTATCCTACAGGCGGCGTATCGCTGAGTACCGTACATTCCCATTCGTAGATTTCGGAAGTTTCACGCAAGTCAGCCATATAGGCAAAGAGGCGATCCGGGTCATCCGTGTCGAGACTAATTCCGGCTATTGGACTGTCGTCGGCGTGCAGGCCGTGTTGTTGGGCCCGCTGGATCAGCATGTCTTCATCGCGGTCGAGACTAATGCAGAAATGATACCGCTGCTCTTGCGGTCCGGCATAAAGGTTGAGGATACCAAGCCAGTTTTCGTCGGGATTTGGGCTGTACTCAATCACATAGTCGGTGGCATCGATCCGCCGCGGGCGCACCACCATGATGTCTTCGTCGGCTTCCGGGGTGAGAATGTAGCTGCCATTCACCGCGCGGCGCACGGACCAGACGGCAACCTCGTCCAACTCAACCGCTTCGTAGGGGATGCCTTCCGAGCCGCTGATCCGTCCGATGGCATAGAGCGACTCCGCAAACCCGGGCACCTCGTCGCCGCCTGAAAAGGCCGGGCCGTTTTCGACCACGAAACAGCCACTGAGGGCCAGGGCAAGCCCGGACAGCGAGAGAACGCTAAACTTACGGGGAAAGGACGGGCGCATGGATCGGTCCTCCATTGGGCGGGGGCCCAGTCTAGTTGGTCAATTCCGGCGCCAAAAGGGCGCAACAAGGGCGGCGCGGCGGCGGGCGAGGGCACTTTATCTCCCGGTCCGGCACCGCCCTCAGGCAACCCAGAGGGGTGGAGACGGGTAGGTGCCCTGAGACTTCTCCCTTGACGGGAATCGTCTCGTGGCAATACCATTAAAATATAGTTAATGCCGCTCGTCCGTGACCCCGACGCATCACGAAGCCAAAAGGTGAGTGCCGATCTGTAGGGTTAATCACGCGTACCCACGGGCCGTGCTATCGTTTGTCCCTTGCCAGAGACGGGGCGAGAGCAGTTGATGAGTGAAAGCGTAGACGGATCCCGCGAAGGGCCCGACGAACGTGCGCGGAAGATGGCGGGCGCCGTTAAGTGGTTTGACCCCAAGAAGGGCTATGGCTTTATCGTTCCGGCGGATGGGTCGAGCGACGTTCTGATCCATCAATCTCATTTGCGCGAATCAGGATTCGAAACGGCGCCCGAGGGCGCCATGATTGTATGTGAGGTCGTGGAACGGCCCAAAGGGCTGCAAGCGGTGAAGGTGCTCGAGCTGGACCTCAGCACCGCCGTGGTTCACGAAGATAACCCCACCACTGCCGCGAAGAACGTCCGCGAGCAAGTCAAGGCCGAAGAAGAAGACGCCGAGGTTGAAGTCAAGTGGTTCAACCGGGCGAAGGGGTTTGGCTTTGTTACGCGCGGTGTGGGCACGCCGGACATCTTCATTCATATGGAAACCCTGCGCGCCAAGGGGCTTAAGGAACTCGCGCCGGGGGTGAAACTGAAAGTTTCCTACGGGCCGGGCCCCAAGGGCCTGATGGTGATTGCCATCAACGAAGTTTTGAGCGCCCTCTGAGCTTGCGCGCGGGCAAGTGGCGCGCCAAGCTGACCCCATGTACCGCTTTGTTCTTTTCCTTTGCATCGTTGCCCTCGCTGCGTGCACGCCCGCCTCGAACGGCTCGGCCAGCGGTGATTGGCACCAGGTGGAAGTTGTTTCCCAAACCGGCGCGTATCGCTTCACGGTCGAGATTGCAGACACGCCTGATGCGCAGCGCCGCGGCCTGATGTTCCGGCGTAGCCTCGCGGAAGATGCAGGCATGCTGTTTCTCTATGAAGAGGAGCAGCCGCTCAGCTACTACATGCGCAACACATACATCTCACTCGATATCATCTACATCGATGCGGAGGGGCGGATCGTTTCCATCGCCCGGGAAACCGAGCCTCTGTCTGAGCGCAGCATTCCCTCAATAGCGCCCGCCATTGCCGTGCTTGAAGTTAATGCGGGCACGTCCGACCGTCTTGGGTTCGGCGAGGGCGATCTTGTCCGGCATCCGTTTTTCACCCAGCAAGGCCGGTAGCCATGGCGCGGGAATGGAAAGGGGGCAAGGAAACCCAGGCGCCCGACGAGCTGGATAATCCACCCGAGGGTTTTGTCTTCTCAAAAGCACGGGGGCCTTTTACCTCCCACAACGGGCCGTTCTTTCACAAAGTGACGGATGAGGGGTTCTGGCACGGCTTCCGCGCCCGGGACCGTCACCTCAATGGCCATGGCATCGTCCATGGGGGATTGCTCATGTCGTTCGCCGACGGGCTGATGGGAACGGCGGTGTGGCGCGAAACCAAGACCCGCGCGGTTACCATGCGCATGACCACGGACCTGCTCGATATGGTGCGCCCCGGCGAATGGGTGGAAGGGACCGCGCGCGTGGTGCGCGCCGCGCGGACGGTCGCTTTCGTCGAGGCGGAAATCACTTGCGGCAGCCGGAAGGTGCTGGCCGCCAGCGGCGTTTTCAAATTACTGGGGGCCTATCGTTAGGGCCCTTGCCCGGGCGGGACCACTTGGGCTTTATTGCCCGGCCTGTCGGGGCGTGGCGCAGTCTGGTAGCGCACCTGCTTTGGGAGCAGGGGGTCGCAGGTTCGAATCCTGCCGCCCCGACCATTTCAACAACCCTAGGCGAGAGGCATCATCCGCCCCATGAGCGAACTCGCAGACCAGGCGGTGGCAGCCTATGTACAAGGTCAACTGGCGCAAGCCATAAAGCTGGCACGGCGCGCCGTTGAAGAAGATGCAAGCGATGCGGACGCCAAAGGCGTGCTCGGTCTTGTGGAAGCAAAGCAGAAGAACATCAGAGCGGCTGCGGGCCTGCTTTCGGAAGCGATCGCCTCAGGTTCAACGAACGCCGAGCTGCCCGCGGCACTTGTCTATGCCTATGGGCGGCTGAATGGACCTGATGCCACTGCAGCTCATCTTGCGAGATTGATTCTTGATCATCCGGATTTCACGGCTTTACGCATTCAATTGGCACAACTCTACTACACCTTAAACCGGTCCAAAGACGAACTTTCCCTCTGCGAGGAAGGCATTCGGAAAGGCGACAATACCCTAGAGCTACGATTGATCTATGCCCGCGCCTTGATCAGGGTGGAGCGTTCTGACGAAGCTATAGAAGTGTTTGAGCAATACCTCAAAGAGTGTCCGCAAGATGCAAATGCACACTATCTGTATGCCACTGCACTTCGATCGGTTGGGCGCCTTGAGGACGCCAAAGTAGCTCACATGCAGGCTATGAGGCATGTGCCGTTTCATCCTTTAGCGTTTTATTCATATATGCGGATTGCACGTGTAACTGAGGATGACCCGGTTTACCGCCGGCTTGATCAGTTAGAGGCCCTGTTGCCTTTGGCGGACGACGAAGCATCCAGCCTTTATCACTACGGCATAGGCAAGGCCTTTATGGATTTAGAGAACTATGGCGAAGCGTGGGAGCACTATAAGCGGGGTGCCGCCGTGCTGCGTAAAAACAAAAAATACTCGCGGCGAGATGTCGAGACGCGGATCTCCACTATAAAGCGGTTTTTTAGCCGGCATCAGTTGGCGGAGTTAACGGAAGAAAGCAATCTAGCGGCCCGCCCGATCTTCATTGTAGGTATGCCACGTTCAGGCTCAACATTGCTTGAACAAATCTTGGGTAGACATTCGCAAGTGGCGGCCCTGGGCGAGTTGCTCGATCTTGAGCGAATCTGCAGCCCGTATTTTGAGAGGCTCAATTCGCAAGGCACGCATCCGGTTTCATGGCACAACTTGGGAAAAGCCTATCTGGATGCCGTAAAACACCGTGCCGGCACGGAATCTTGGCGCACTGTTGACAAGGGGCTGCACAATTTCGCGCTCATTGGATTTATTCACGTGATGTTTCCGCAGGCAACGGTCATTCATACAGTGCGCGATCCGCTTGATACCTGCTTTTCCTGTTTTTCTATTCGATTTGCGAGCGGCCATGAATGGTCTAATGACCTTCACGATATGGTTCATTATTATCGTCAGTACCGGGATATTATGGCCCACTGGGATAATGTACTGCCGAACCGTATCGTACATGTGAGCTACGAGGACCTAACACGGGATTTTGAGCCTCAGGTGCGGCATATCATTGAGGCGTGCGATCTGCCGTGGGAGGATGCGTGTCTGAAGTTTTACCAATCGGACCGCATGGTGCGCACTGCAAGCGCTTCGCAAGTGCGCCAGCCGGTAAACACCCGGTCGATCGGGCGGTGGCGCAGATTCGAACCTTACCTTGGCGTGCTGAAAGAAGAACTTGCTGATCTGCTATGACCTATGAGTGGTTTGAAGATTTGGGGGATAAAGGGTTGCGGCCTTACGTGGCGACCTCGCGCCACCAATTGCCGTCGTTGAATCTTGCGGCGGCGGGTGAGGGCGTTCTGACGTTCTGCCTTGAGGACGGTGCCGCGCTTTCTTTTCATGGCGCTTACAGCCGCGCCAATGCGCTCGCCTTCGGCGCCCGAAACCTGACCATGCCGGGATGGGTCTATATCGACTGCGTGCTGATGCAGACCGCCGTGGTGGGGTTTGCCGCCGGGCGGGACAATGTTCCCTCTGGGTTGATGGAAGAACTGGGCAGCGCGGCAGAAGATCTCGACTGGGTTCCGGTCTCGGGGCAAACCGCTTCGCCCGCTATCGATGGCAAGACGCTCGTCGGCTTTTCTCTTTTCAGCCTTCGCAGTTATTGGCCCGAACTGCCGCCGCTGGGGCTCCCCACCAAGGGCCTTGCGCTTGAGGTCTATAACGCTCGGCGCTTTGACCGGTTTTTGGGCATCACCCAATACGACAACCCGGCGCTGGCCATGCATGGCCGGTTCGGCAGGGCAGTGGAGATTGTCGCTCCGCGCGTACCGCTTCATGCGCAAGGGGACATGTCGCTGGTTTACGGCATGAAGATCGACTTCGATCCCGCGCGCCTTGACGAGGTGCCTGATGTCACCGCCGCTCCTGATTTCTGGATGGAAGCAGGCGAAGCGGCGGGGATCGCGCGGCTTGAGGAAGGTATCGCCAAGGGAGAGCGCTATTTCATCCTGCCCCCGTTTCAGGTTAGAGAAGGTCAATCCTTGATGCTCCCTATCACCGAAGGGTTGCCCGCGTGAAAACCGGACTCGTCGCCTTTTCCGGAGGCCTGGACACCTCCTTCCTCGTGCCCTTTGCCCGCGAGCGCTACGGCATCGAGCGCGTCATCACGTGTTCGGTAGATACCGGTGGTTTCGATGAAGGCGAACGCGCCCGGATCGCCCAGCGCTCAAAGGAAGTAGGCGCGGACGAACATGTGCTCATCGATGCCGCACAGGACTACTACGATCAGATCATCAAGTATCTCATCTTTGGTAATGTTTCGCGCGATGGGTATCCCTTGTGCGTGGGCGCTGAACGTCTGGTGCAAGCGCAAAAATGTCTTGAAGTCGCCCGTGAGAAAGGAGCCGATGTGTTTTTCCACGGCTCGACCGGCGCCGGCAACGATCAATACCGCTTCGATGTGGCGGCGCAAGTTCTGGGCCAGGCGGCTGCGGATTGGCGCAACGTCGCCATCGAATGTGTCGCACCAGTGCGCGAGCTTGGCATCACGCGGGAGCGCTCGACGGCGTTCCTTAAAGAACACGGCATCGAGGTTTCACAGAAAAGCACCGACTATTCCTACAATGCCGGGCTCTGGGGCGTTTCCATTGGCGGCAAGGAGACGCTGACCTCGGACGGTTTGATCCCGGACGACGTGTGGTACAGCCAGCCGCTGGCATCGGCAAAACCACATACGATCAAAATCGTGTTCGAGCGGGGGGAATTGGCGCGCTTTGACGAGCCCGATGGAAAAATCGAAGGGCCGGTCGCAATCATCCGTAAGCTGACGGAGATCGGTAATTCGCTCGGCGTTGGGCGGCACTATCATGTG
>JANQLJ010000013.1 GCA_028280665.1 Alphaproteobacteria bacterium | reverse complement strand
TCGTTATTTCCATGGCGACCAAGTTCCGCAATTACGGCCTGCCCATGGGCGATCTCGTCCAGGAAGGCAATGTGGGCCTGATGCAGGCGGCCGCGCGCTTCGAGCCTGAACGGGAGGTGCGCTTTTCCACCTACGCAAGCTGGTGGATTCGCTCGTCCATGCAGGACTATGTGCTGCGCAACTGGTCAATCGTCCGTACGGGAACCACTTCGGCGCAAAAGTCGCTCTTTTTCAACCTGCGCCGGTTGCGCGCCAAGATCCGCGATCATGGTGCGGCGCAAATGACCAATGATCAGCGTGCCGAGATCGCGCGCACGTTGGGCGTCGCGGTGCGCGATGTGGAACACATGGAAGGCCGCATGGCGGGCGCCGACCGGTCCTTGAACGCTCCGGTGGGGGAAGACGGCGACGCGCAGCTTCAGGACCTCTTGCCGTCCCAAGACGGCGACCCGGAAGATTTCATTCTTCTGGAAAACACCCGCGAGAAGCAACGGGCCTGGATCGACAAGGCCCTGGCGGCGCTTAACAGCCGCGAAATACTGATCATCAAGGAACGCAAGTTGGCGGATGAAACCGTGACGCTCGAATCCCTTGGCGAGCGGCTGGGCATCTCCAAGGAGCGCGTGCGGCAAATCGAAAGCGCGGCGCTTACGAAACTCAAGGACGCCCTGCTCGCCGACGTGCCCGACCCGGAAGAAGCGGGGCTCGTGGGGGCTTAGGAAGTAGCGTATCTACAACTCGCCCGCTTCAAGTTTCATTCGCCTTATTTTGGGTGATCGATCCTAAGATGAGACATACAACCTGGCAGCAGATAAGATAACTCCACTTTACCTCAGTGGAGTTTTTCTATGATTAGATCCATTCAGGCTCTGATACTCATTGGTTTAGGTGGATTATGCCTGATCTTTTCATCCCAAGCATTGTCTCAAGATGAAAATACTGATCAGACCGATTCGCATTCTCATAGTGAGAACCAGGACGCACCTATCCCGCTTCAAGTACAAATTCTTCAGTCTGCTGAAGAAGTTGAGAACAGACGCAGGATTCAAGAAGAAAATCGTGAAATTGAAAGGGGCGCTCTTGCAATTCAACAAGATTTGGCGAAATCAGCACGAGTAATGAAATCTATTGCGCTCTTGCAGACCTTGTTTGTAGGTCTTGGCACTGCTCTAGTTCTCGCTTCGCTCTATTACTTGAGGCAGGCAAACAGAGCAGCAGTTCGCGCTGTTGAAGTAACTCGTGAGATAGGTGAATCACAAACCAGGGCGTACATCAGTGTACACGGCAACACGCTGCCGGATCGGCTGAGTTTCAGAAAACCAGAAATGTATAGTGTCACGGTAAGAAATGACGGCATGACGCCTGCCCTAAACTTAAGGATGGGCGCAATCCTATTCCCAAAGGTCGATGAGCACTTACCGAAAATTTCGGATTACCTAGAAAAGAAAAAAGGGGAGGCGAGTGGGACATCAATCTTGCCAAGTGGGCACGATACTAAATGCGAAACAGGAGGTGATCCTCCGTTAGTAGACGCTCAAGAACAACTCGGAATGAGCACCGACTCTCCACAACCGGTGATCCTCTTAGTAACAGCAATCTACGACGATGTTTTTGGAGTCTCTTGCGAATCGCAAAGCACCTATGTGTCTGAACCAGTCTCGGAGCCAGACGAAAATGGATGGTATGAAGTTAGGTGGATTGCCCATACTGACATGAACCATCTTAAAATGACAGACCAAAGAGGGAGGGTATAGGACTAAATCCTGACCCGCGGGATACAAGGCTTGTTGGAACTTAAGCAGGGTACTTCTTGCGCATGTCCTTGACGGATGCGGCGATCAGCTTCTCAAGCACTTTCAAATCCACGTCTTCAAAACTCGTGAGGTAAAGACAGCTCGAAGTGTGCTTGTGGGGTCCAAGCCTAGCAAGAAGATCAGTGTACCGCTTAAACCCCGGTATGATGTAAACGGTCATGGTGCCTTTGCGCGGCGAAAAGCCCGTGAGGAAAAAGTCGCCCTCGCGCCCGCTCGCATACTTGTAGTGATACTGGCCGTATCCCACGATGGACGTGCCCCACATCCGGGGCCGGTGCCCGGTGACCCGGCCCATGATGCGCTTGACCGCCTCCGCCTCTTTACGGCGGCGCGGGTTTTCAATGGCTTTTATAAACGCGGTGACGCTGGCGCCGGTGAGAACTGTCTTGGCCCCTGCCATTAGAGAGCTTCCTACTCCACCACGATCTTGACGAGCTGGCCTTCCCGAAGCGTGTTGTTGTTCCGCAGCCCATTTAAAGTGCGGAACCGCGCCTCCTGGTGATCGTCAAAGGCCATGCGCGTGGCAAGATCGGCCACCGTCTCGCCACGCCCCACCTCTACCACGCCGATGGTGAGCGGGTGCAGTTCGGCGGCTTCGCTGTTCGACAGCCGGCGGAAACTGTCCATGGTGTCGATCCATCCGCGCTGAGAGGCGCTGCGCCCGTCGCGCGGGCCCACCATCAGGAAGCGGAAGGCGCTGCCGCCGTCGCCTTCGAAAACCACGGCGAAGAGATTGCGGGTCTGGCGGTTCTGTGTGACCACCGCCCGGCCGCTGGCCGCGCGCACGCCGTTGATGCTGAATTCCTGAATGTTGCTGACTTGCGCGTTCACCTCTTGCGCCACCTCATTCCGCAAGTAGCCGCCGAGATTGTTTTTGCGGGCCTGACCGATCTGCTCCATATCGAAAATGATGTTCGAGCCATCTTGATGGAATGCCACCACCTGGCTGGTGCCGTTCTGGATGGTGTAGTCCTCGGGCACTTCGTAAGCAAAACGCAGGTCGGGGTGAACAAAGCTCCGTCCCCGGACGAAGCCTTGCTCGCTGTCATCGCCATAGAGCATGCCTTCGATGCGATCGAAATAATCGCCCACGATGCGGGGCACCTCGCCTTCCGCAACGTCTCTGCGCGCAGCGCGGTCGTAAACGTATTCCATGCGGCCTTCGGTGTTGGGGTGGGTTGAGAAAAACTCCACCGGCGGGGTATAGGACCGCGAGCCCGCGAGTTGCTGGGCCAGGCGTTCGTTAAGCAGCATGCTTTGGAAAAAATCGTGCAGGGCGTAAGGATCGTAGCCCGCGAGGGCAATGTAACGGACGCCCAGGCGGTCGGAATCCCGCTCCTGCCCTCGGCTATAGCTCGACAGCCCCAAATTGGCCGCGACGTTGTACCCAAGCAGTCCCAAATCGCCCACGCCTGCGGCCTGAAGCCCCAGGCCCAAAAGCGCCGCGCCGATGGAAACGGTCTGGCGCTGCTGGCCGTGGCCTTCGGCCACGTGACCGATCTCGTGGCCGATGACGCCGGCAAGCTCGTCCTCGGAATTGGCGAGCGCGACGATGCCGCGCGTGACATAAACTCCGCCCTCGGGCGTTGCGAACGCATTCACCATGGGCGTGTTGAGCACGGTCACGTGCTGGATGGGGCGGCGAAGGTCCGCGTGCGGCTCGAGCCGGTCGACAATGCCGCGCACATAGGCGCCGAGCCCATCGGGGTCGTATTCGCCGCCATAGGCCTCGACGATCTGCTGATGCTGCGACTGGGCGTGGGCCGGGGCCGTAAAGGTGAGCGCGGCGATGAAACCCGCTGCTGCAAGTTCAAAGATTTTCTTCATTGGAGTCGTCCTCCCGTGCCCCGCCAAAAAGTTCGATTTGTTCCGGATGACTGGCCTCGATCATCGGGCCGTTGAACCATTCGAGCCATCCGCGTACGCGCACCTTACGTCCCGCCCATGATAGGGGATCGAGACCGGCTTCGGCAAACCTGCGCGCATGGCTTGGCGCAATTGTGACGGTGAAATCCGTGCGCCAGTCCGCGCCGAAGTTGAGATAAAGCCGCCCGCGCACCTCGTCCGCCGCGGCGATGCGGCCCTCGATAATCTGAAAATCATTCGTAAAAGCGCCCGCTTCCAAGGGGTTGCGCACCTCATAGGCCGAAAGTCGCCAAAGCCCGCGTGCCCCAGTGCGCGCTTCGGCCTCGAGCGCCAGCGCCTCGCCCGCGCAGCGGCGCTGGTCCCACGTGGTTTCCACCCGGGCCAGCCCGCGCTCCGCCAGGGCGCCGTTCAGCCACGTGCCGTCTTCGAGAAAGGCTTGGGCGATCACGCGGCCATAGCGGTCCGGCGCATCGGTGGCGCTGAATCGGAGCGCGCCCGCGCCTCCGCCCTCACCCATGAGCGTGCGGGTTCGATCAGTTGCTTCTTCAAGAAACGGCCAAGGCCCGTCATGGCGCGACGGTGCGCGCGGGGGCCCGAGCCCTTCAAGGCGCAAGGTGCGGCCATCGCTTAGCGTGAATGTGACTGGGCTCAACACCTCGGCGATGTAAGTGCGAGTTTCGGGTATCACATCGCACGCTATACTCTGTGTACAGAGCACTGTCAGAACCGCAGATATGAGAAACAAGCGCCGCATGGCCCAGCTTAGCACGAGCGGGCCCGGCCCCCTAAACCGCACGGGCCTAGCGGGGCTCGCCGCCGCTTACTTAGCCAGTCTCTTTACTAACTGGCCTCTCCACCGGCTGGTCTTTTCGCTGACTGGCCCCTTCACTAGCTGGTCTCAAGGCCACGCGATTGGTATAGAGGGGCCGCGCAAACACCTTGGGGCCCCGTAGCTCAGCCGGATAGAGCAACAGATTCCTAATCTGTAGGTCGCGCGTTCGAATCGCGCCGGGGTCGCCATTTATTTCAATGGGTTAGGTATTTGGGTCAGTCGGCCTGGAAGCGGTTTGGTACCACTGGCGGCTTCATCCTCAATTTCTTGATTTAGTGCCAACTTCGCCTTCGCTTGGTCACTGAGGTTTCAGCAAAATGAATCTGGCATTGGCGTGCCATCAACGCCCTGAACGAGCTCTAACTCATCCAGGATCAAGTCATAGAGTTCAGGTCCCGAGGATACATCAATGTGATCTTCGAACAGCATTCTGTTGGCAGTGAACATAATGTCGTTCCACTTCGGCGATGTTTTCCTTCCGCGTTTCTGCCCCTTTGCCTTCACTTGACACAAACCGTGCATGAGCGGGTTCGCGCTCAATCTCATCGCCGAGGACTGAACGAATAATCTCGCACTCGCCTATCTGATTGATTTTCCGGCGACGAACTTTTCTAGCGGTTTTCTTCGATCCTTCAACTTTCGAAACCACTTCTGTTTTTTTCATCAATGATCTCAAGGGCGATGCGGTTGGCGGCGCGCGTAAGCTCCGCCCCGTTGAGGTGCAGGTACCGCGCCGTCGTCGAAATCTGCAAGTGCCCAAGCAGCTTTTGGAGAACCGGGCCGGTGACATCGTTCCGCGCGCCGACGGTTGCGAAGGTATTGCCGGAGGTCGTGGAAGCGGACATCTTCGAGCGCCGCCTTCTTCCGCGCCTTGTCCCAAAGCTTGGGCAGCCACCTGATGTGGCCTTTGCCATCCCGCTTCGGGAATACCCAGGGCGAGGACGACGCCCCCATGCGGCGGGAAAGAATGGCCAGCGCCTCGCGCCCAAGGAAGACAAGGCGCGGCCCGGTCTTGCTGTCCGGCAGCCGCGCCGTGGCGGCGGCGAAATCGATGTCCTTGAAGCACAGGCCAAGGATTTCGGATTGCCGCATGCCGGTGAGCAGCGCGAGCCGCACGATGTCACCCAGTACCGCATTGACCACCGAGTAGTGATCGGCGGTGGCGATCAGCCGCGCGATCTCACTTTTGCTGAGCGCCCGCTCGCGGCGGTGTTCCCGGTAGGAGTCGACAAAGCGACACGGGTTTGTTCCCGCGTCTCGCAAGCCCCACCGTTCAGCGTTGTTGAAGAGCTTTGAAAGAAGCGCGCGGACCCGGTTCGCTTGATAGGGAGTTCCGGCCAGCGAGGCATGAAGCCGCTGCACGTCGGCGGCATCGACGTCCGCCACCCGCTCACGCGACAGGCGGGGGCCGATAATCCGGTCCCAAAGGGCGATGACTTCCTTGGCGGACCGGGGCTTGAGCTTGACTTCTATGTGTCTCGCAGTGACGCTGCCAAAGCTCGCCCATGGTCATGCCGGTCCGGGCCCGCTGCCGCTCCTTGGATGGGTCGCGGCCTGCGCTTGCTTCCAGCTTCCACCGCGCCGCCATCTCACGGGCGGCGGCACACAACATCTCCGGATGGCGGCCCAGGGTCGGCTTGTGGGTGGGGGCCTTCCGCCCAGTGCCCACGCGGTATTTCAAGAT
>JANQLJ010000181.1 GCA_028280665.1 Alphaproteobacteria bacterium | reverse complement strand
GCACCCCACCGTGCGGGCCGCCGTCCACCCCATCCAATATGGCGTCGGCCTCGGCGAACTCCCGCCGCAACGAGAAGGTGCGCGCAACTTGCGTCATGGCTTCGGCGGCGTAGGCCCCGTTGCGGGCCGCTTCGGCGTCCGCGGCAAGTTCGCGGAAGCGGACCTCGCTGGCCGCCGGGTCGCCGAAATCCCACAGGTCGCGGATGGGGGCAAGTTCGGTCATGGACGGTGCTCCTTGGTCGGTTTCGCCGGTGCTGTCGCCACACGCGCCAAATCCTGTTGCGACAAGGGCGGCAAGAATGACTGGCAAAATGGCGCGCATGAAATCCCCCCACGTTCCCACGGACTCTAGCTCTCCCGTACCCTCAAACAAACCGCTTGACATATTCGTAAGTGATGACTTACGTTATGCTCTTGGAAAGGGAGAGACCCCATGAAGATTTATGCTGCCTATGGCGCCCCCCAGGTGATCAAGGGCCTGGTACGCGACCTCCGCCCGGTTTGGGCTCTAGAAGAAATCGGCGCGCCTTACGAGCTTGAATGGCTCAATACCTCGGAGAGCGAGCAAAAATCGGACGCCTACAAGGCGGTCAATCCGTTCGGCAAGGTGCCCTCCATGGAGGACGGCGAGGTGACACTATTTGAAAGCGGCGCCATCTGCTTTTACATCGCGAACAAGCACGGCGCCCTCGGCGGGCCCGCGGGGTCGGCCCTTTGGGACAAGACCGTGCAATGGTCGTTCGCGGCGCTCGACACCGTGCTGCCCCCGCTCTTTGAGCACTTCGTCTGGGCCAACTTCCGCAAAGACAGCCCCGCCTCCAAAGAAGGGGTGAAGATCAACCGCGAATATGCGGACCTGCGTTTTGACGTCCTTGAGAAGGAATTTGCGGATCGGCCCTTCCTGGCGGGCGAGGAGTTCACCGTGGCCGATATTCTGATGGGGGCCGCGCTGCGCAATGCGCTTTTGCCGGACATCATCGGCAAGCGGCCTCACCTGCGGGCCTATATGGACCGGCTTTATTCCCGCCCGGCCTACAAGAAGGCCTATGCCCTCAATCTCGCCGGGCCCGACGCGGCGGCGGCGTGAAGTGCAAAAGCCCATAAAAAAAGGGCCCGCCGGAGGGTGCGGGCCCTTAAGAGCGGCTCTCTAAACTTGGGGGACTTAGAGGGCCATAGATGAGATGCCGACGATGTCGCTGGTCGCGGCGAAAACGCCGAAGGCGATCGTGGCAACAACACCGGCGTCGATAAGGCTGAAAATCATTTTCATGGCTGTTACCTCTGATCTGCGGCGTCCTTGATCGGGCGCCTGGGTTAAGTGTTACGAGGCCCTAGATAGGGCGGCGCCCCCACTTTGAGAATTGCAAAGACTGCATAGCCGCTCCGCAAAAAGCGCACGGAATCTGCCACACGGAGGTCACGTTTGACGCACATGATCGGCCCTTCTGTGCGGGTCCCCGCGCGCATCTGCGCTGCCCCGGCGGCAGCTTGACCCGCCGCACCCCCCTCGGGCATATCTCACGGCAAATCCAAGCCAGACGGAGAAAGCCCCATGTCCGAAATCCGCTTTGACGGAAAGACCGCTGTTGTCACCGGTGCCGGGGGCGGCCTTGGCCGCTGCCACGCGCTTGAACTCGCCCGCCGCGGCGCAAACGTGGTCGTCAACGATCTGGGCGGTTCGGTGGATGGCTCGGGCGGCTCGTCCGAGGCGGCCGAGAAGGTAGTCGCCGAGATCAAGGAGATGGGCGGTAACGCCATCGCCAACGGCTCCTCTGTCACCGACGATGCGGGCGTCGAGAACCTGGTCAAGCAGACGAACGACGCCTTTGGCACCGCCCATATCATCATCAACAATGCGGGCGTGTTGCGCGACAAGACCTTCCACAAGGTGACTGTCGAAGACTTTGAGTTCGTCGTGGACGTGCACCTGATGGGGGCGGTCAAGGTGACGCGCGCCTTCTGGAACCAAATGCGCGATCAGCAATATGGCCGCGTGGTGATGACCACCTCGTCGTCCGGGCTTTACGGTAATTTCGGGCAAACCAACTATGGCGCGGCAAAGCTGGGCCAGATCGGCCTTATGAACACCCTGAAGCTCGAAGGCGAAAAGAACAATGTGCGCGTCAATGCCATCGCCCCCGTGGCGGCAACGCGCATGACCGAGGACATTATCCCCGCCGATGCACAGCAGCTTCTAAAGCCCGAATACGTAACACCCGGTGTTGTTTATCTCTGCTCGGAAGATGCACCCAACGGCGTGATTCTGACCGCGGGCGCGGGCGTCTTTGCCGTTGCGAGGATTGTCGAGACCCGCGGCGCTTACGTGGGCCGCGATGAGCGCCTGACCGTCGAGGCGGTGCGCGATGCCTGGGACAAGATCGCCGACGATGCGGACGCCAAGGCCTATTGGCAGGGCGGCGAACAGACCTTTAAGTTCTTTGAAGTGGGCAAGGATTAGGGCCTCAATAACTGCCATCCCGGATCGCGGGGGCCCCGCGACCCAGTAACCACCCAACTCAGTATGCTCTGGCTTGACCAGAGCATCTGGCTCCCGCTGCAACAAGATGATAGGCAGCTAGACCCTCTGGTCGAGCCAGAGGGTACGATTCACTTTTTGTAATGAGCACTAAATCAAGTGTACTTAGGTTGCGTCACACCGGGCCGCGCGGCCGTTCGTGCTGGTTCCAGTTATAAAGAAACGTGGCGTAGAAAAACGTCACCCACACGAAGATAAAAATGCCATTGATCGAAACTCTGGCATTCCCCATCCAAGTAACCCAGAACGCGAGCGAGTCGTTTTCAAGGAACACGTAAGTGGCACCTTCGGATATGGAAAGGTCCGCGCGGCCGAGCGCTCCGTTAACAAGATTGATCAGGCTCATTTGCCCGCCCCACGTCCAGGCAAGGGCGATTGAAAAGAACACGAATCCCATAAGCCGGATGAATCGCGGCGCGCGGCCCAAAAAGAAATAGAGCCCGGCCAAATAACCGAAGATCAGCGTGAGGGTCGTGGTCGTTACGGCCCCCGCCGCCTCGAGAATCTCGGCGTTAAGACTGAGAAATTCGACTTCTGTCATTTCTCCCCCGCTATGCCATAATAACGCCGCAGCGAGGAAAAGACCAATCCCGCCGTGTGCCCTGACTTCAGGGCGCAAACTGGCGAGGACCGTTAGCCATGAACAAGTTTGTTTTTGTCCTTGCCCCCCCTTATTCCGGCTCGACGGTGCTGTTCCGCCTGATCGAAACCTCCGCTCATGTCTCCGCCCTGCCCGGCGAGGGCCAGTTTCTGCCCGAAGTGACGGAGACCATGCGCGCCGCGCCCTGGGACAAGGGGCAACCCCTGCCCTGGGCCGATATCCGCGCGGCGTGGGAAACCTATTGGGACAAGACAAAGCCGCTGCTTCTGGAAAAGAGCCCGCCCAATATGATCCGCGCGCGCGACATCGAAGCGGCGTTCGACCCTGCATTCTTTGTCGTCCTTGTGCGTTCGCCTTATGCGCATATCGAAGGCCTTGCGCGCCGCGCCCATGTGCCGCCCATGAACTTGCCAAAGAATGCGGGCCGCGCGCAGGCCTTTGCCCGCGCCGCCGAGCTTTGGCTTTCCTTTGCGGAGACCCAGCGCGAGACCATCGCCAAAAGCCGCAACGTGGCGTGGCTCACTTACGAGCAACTGACCCAGAGCCCGGACGACGCCGCCGCCAAGTTGCAAGCGTTTCTGCCCGAGCTTGGCGCGCTCGATACCGGCGCGCGTTTCGGCGTGCATGCCCTTGAAGGCACCAAGGCCCGCGAGCTGCGCGACATGAACGAGACCAAGCGCAAGCTGCTCACCAAAGCCGACTTTGAAATCATCAACGATGTGCTGGGCGGGCACACGGATCTTTTGGCGTTCTTTGGTTATGAACTTTTGGAGCCGCGCGAGGATCAAGACTGGATCGCGCTGCGCAACCGGTCGCTCAGCCGTCTGAAACGTACCTGGGCCAACATCGTCAAGAACCTGCCGGGCCAGGGCAAAACCAAACAGGCGAAGCCCAACTGATGACCGGCGCACCCTTGGACCTCATCACTGTCATCGAGCGGATGGCGCCGGGCGCCGCGCTGACCAAAACCTGGCCCCTTGAAGGCGGCATTTCTTCGCGCATGACCGCGTTTGAATTCACCGAAGGCGGCGCGCGGCGGCAAGCCATCTTGCGCGAGCCCGGCAAATGGGCCTTCCGGCAAAACGCCAAAGTGGCGGCGCACGAGTACATGCTGCTCAAGGGCATGGGCGAGCACGGCGTGCCGGTTTCAGAGCCGCTGTACCTCGATGAGGAAAACAACCCGCCCCGCTATCTCGTTGTCGCCTATGCGGACGGCGCGCCCGACTACCGCCCCGAACGGGCGGAGAAGATCGTCAAGAGAGCGGCGCCCGCGCTGGCGGCCATTCACAATGCTCCCCTCGACGGCTTTCGTGGTCTTCCCGATCAGAACGACCGGTGGCGCCGCATCATCTACGGCGCGGAAAAGCAAATGGATGCGGACCAGGGCGAGCTGCGTATCCGCAAGCGGCTCAAGCGCCTTTGGCCACCGCCCTTCAACCCACCGGTCGTGCAGCACGGCGACTTCTGGCCCGGCAATTACCTGTGGAAGAAGGGAAAGCTAACGGCGGTCATCGATTGGGAGGACGCAGGCATCGGCGACCCGCTTTACGATCTTGCGGTCAGCCGGCTCGATTTGCTGTGGGCCTTCGGCAAGAAAGCCATGGAGAGCTTCACCGCGGCTTATCTCAAGGCGCGGCCGGTGGACACGGCCACCCTGCCCGTGTGGGAGCTGTGCGTCGCCCTGCGCCCGCTTTACAATTTTTCCGAATGGGCTTCCCTTTGGCCCGCGCAAGGCCGCTCTGACATCACCGAGGCGACCATGCGCGCGGACCACAAATGGTTCGTCAAGAACGCATTCAAAAGGCTCTCTAAAGCCCCAGCACCAACTTGGCCATGATGTTGCGCTGGATCTCATTCGAGCCCGCATAGATCGACGTCTTGCGGTAGTTAAAATATGCAGGTGCGATGGGCGCGGCATAGTCCGGCCCCGGGCGCGGCTCGTTCGACTTAACGAAGGTATCCTGCACGAAGGGCTGGCCGTAGGTGCCGATCGCCTCGACCAGAAGCTCCGACAGGCGCTGCTGCATTTCCGAGCCGCGGGTCTTGAGGATCGAGCTTTTGGCGCCGGGGTTCTGCCCGCCCGCCAGCTCGGCAAAGATGCGCAGTTCGGTGAATTCAAGCGCGGTCGCTTGAATCTCCAAATCGTCGATCTTAGCACGGAAATCAGGATCGCCGATCAGCGCGCCGCCCTGGCCATCCTGTTCGGCGCTGGCGATCTGGCGCAACTTGCGGATGCCGCGCTTGATCGACGGCGCGTAGGTGTTGCCGCGTTCAAATTCCAGCAGGTACTTGGCGTAGGTCCAGCCTTTGTTTTCCTCGCCGATGCGGTTTTCCTTGGGCACTTTTACATCGTCGAAAAAGACCTCGTTGATTTCCTGCTGATCGTCGGCGGGCCCATCGAGAGTAATGATCGGCTTGACCTCGATGCCCGGCGTCTTCATATCGATGAGGATAAAGGAAATGCCTTCCTGCTTTTTCGGCGCATCGGGGTCGGTGCGCACGAGGCAGAACATCCAGTCCGCCCATTGGGCATGGGTGGTCCAGATCTTGGTACCGTTGCAGAGATAGTGATCGCCTTTGTCTTCCGCGCGCATCTGTAAGGACGCAAGGTCCGAGCCCGAGCCCGGCTCCGAATAGCCCTGGCACCACCAGGTGTCGCCGCTCAAGATAGGCGGCAGGTGCTTTTGCTTCTGCTCGTCCGTGCCGAAAGCCATGATCACCGGCGCCACCATGCGAAGGCCCATGGGGCTCAAGGTTGGGGTGCCCGCGCGGGCGCATTCAAGATCGAAAATATACTTCTGCGCCGGGGTCCAGCCGGGGCCGCCATATTCCTTGGGCCAGTGGGGCGCGACCCAGCCCTTGGCCGCCAGCGCCTTGTGCCAGCGCACGATGCCGTCCTTGTCGATGTAACCGTTCTTTGATTGCGCGCCGAGCCGCTTCATTTCGTCATCGAGATGGGCGCCGATATAGTCCCGCACTTCTTTCTGAAAGGCGAGGTCATCGTCCTTGAAGGCAAGGTCCATTTGTTCCCCCTACTCCACCGCGTCCAGCATGTGCAGCGCGGGCGGCCCGTCCAGAATACCGCCGAGCGCACCGAACAGCTTTTGAAAATGCGCGGACTGGCCGTGGGCATCGAGCGCCGCTTGATCCGTGTAGCGCTCCATCATCACGTAAGTGCGCTCTTCGGACTTATGCTTGAACATGTCGTATTGAAGATTGCCGGGCTCGTTCGCGCCCACCGCCGCGATGGCTTCTTTCATGGCGGCCTCGAACGTGCCTTCTTCGCCGTCCTTCACTTTTAGAATTGCAACAACGCCGATCATTGCGGGGTCTCCCTATTTGCCCTTGAAGTCGGGCGCGCGTTTTTCAAGAAAGGCGCTCAGCGCTTCCTGGTGGTCTTCCGTATGATGGGCGAGCGCCTGCATAGCGGCGGAAAGCTCCATGATCGCATCGAAACTCTCACTCTGCCCCTGACGCAGTAGTTTTTTGGTCATACGCAACACATCCGGCGGCTGGGCGGCCACGTCGCTTGCAAGCACGCGCGCTTTCTCCATCAGCTCATCGTGCGGCACGACCTCACTCACAAGGCCCCAATCGAGCGCCGTCGCCGCATCGATGGTCTTGCCCGTGAAGAGAAGTTCCGATGCCCGCGCATGGCCGATGATCTTGGGCAACAGCCACGCGCCGCCATCCCCGGGCACGAGGCCGATCTTGAGGAATGTCGCGCCGAAAATCGCCTTGTCCGATGCAATGCGCATGTCGCCGAGGCACGCCACATCGTTGCCGAGCCCGATGGCCGGACCGTTGACGGCGGAGATCAACGGCACCTCCAGCGCCCAGAGGCTTTTGATGATGCGGTGGATGTTGTTGCGGTAGCCCTCGCGGATGGCGGTGCCGGCGCCCGCGAACGCGCCCGCGCGGTCCTGCATGGCCTTGAGATTGCCGCCTGCGGAGAACGCCTTGCCCGCGCCCGTAAGGATGGCGCAGCGCACCTCCCGGTCCCCGTTGATGGCGGCGCAGGCAACGGCAAAGGCATCGCCGTCCCCCGCCTCCCCCAAGGGGTTGCGCGTGTCGGGCCGGTTGATGGTGAGAACCACCACCGGGCCGTCTTTCTCAAAGAGCAAAAGCTCGCTCATGACGGCGGCCTTAATCGCTCAGCGCCGCGTAGCGCTTCATATGATGATCGATATTGCCGAACTGGGTGTCGATCATGGTCATGCGCTTGAAGTAGTGGCCCACGCGCAGCTCCTCGGTAATGCCCATGCCGCCGTGAACCTGCACCGCGTCTTGACCGATGAAGCGGCCCGCCTTGCCGATCTGCACCTTGGCGGCGGAGGCGGCCTTTTTGCGCTCGGCTTCTTCTTCATCCACCTTGATGTTGACCATGTAGGTCATGGAAACCGACTGCTCGTAGTTGAGATACATGTCCACCATGCGGTGCTGGAGCACCTGGAACGAGCCGATGGGCACGCCGAACTGTTTGCGGTTGCGGCTGTATTCGATGGTGTCGTCCACCAGCATCTTCATCACGCCAATGGCTTCGGCTGAGATTGCCGCGATGCCTTCGTCGATCACGCGCTCCACGAGGGGCAAGCCGCCGTCCACCTCGCCGATGACGTTCGCCTCGTCCACCTTCACATTGTCGAGCAGCACTTCCGAGGCGCGGAAGCCGTCCACCGTGGGATAGTCGCGCGTCGTAAGCCCGTCCGCGCCCTTGTCCACCAGGAACACGCTAACACCGCCTTCGTCGCGCTGGCCGCCCGAGGTGCGCGCCGTTACCACGAATTTGTCCACCCACGGACCGCCCAGCACCACCGCCTTGTGGCCGTTGAGGACATAGGCACCGCCGTCCTTTTTCGCTGTGGTGGTAAGGTCGGCGAGGTTATAGCGCCCTTGGGGTTCCGCGTAAGCCGCCGCGATGACCGCCGCGCCCTCGATGATTTGCGGGATCACTTCACCCTTGAGCGCGTCCGAGCCGCCGTGTTTCAGAAACCCGCCGCCGAGCACCACCGTGGGCAGATAAGGTTCGACCACCATGCCCTTGCCCAGCTCCTCCATCACCACCATGGTGTCGATGGCCGAGCCGCCCAGCCCGCCGAAGTCTTCGGCAAAGGGCGCGGCCAAAAGGCCCAGTTCGGCGAACTGCGCCCAGAACTCCTTCTTCCAGCCTTCGTCGGAGTCGACGATTTTCTGCCGGCTTTCAAAATCGTAGTTATCCTGAACAAAACGCTGCACCATATTGCGCAGCAGCGTTTGTTCCTCGGTGAATGCGAAGTCCATGTGCGGCCGTTCCCTTGAAAGTTATTTGACCCGCCAACTGTCCTGGAGCGCGGTTTAGAGCCCCAGGATCATCTTGGCAATGATGTTACGCTGGATCTCGTTGGACCCACCATAGATCGATGTCTTGCGCATGTTGAAATAGGTCGGCGCCGACCCGAGCGCATAATCAGGACCGATGGGAGATTCGTTCCAGCCTTCCAGTTGCTCGTCGCTCAGGAAGGGATAGCCGTAATAGCCCACCGCCTCCAAGGTCAGCTCGGTAAGGCGCTGCTGGATTTCCGTGCCCTTGATCTTGAGGACCGAGCTTTCCGGCCCCGGATTATGACCGGCGCTCTCGGCCGCAAGAGTTCTCAGCTCCGTGAACTCAAGGGCGGTCAAATCAATCTCAAGCTCGGCGATCTTCTTTTGGAATTCAGGATCGGCGGAAAGCGGCTCACCGTCTTGGAGTTCCTGATCCATGATTTCCTTGAGCCGCTCGATCGCTTTTTTGGAGCGCGCAACGCCCGCGATGCCCGTGCGTTCATGGCCGAGCAGGACCTTGGCATAGGTCCAGCCTTGATTCTCTTCGCCGATGCGGTTTTCCACCGGCACTTTGACGTCGGTGAAGAAGACGTCATTCACCTCGTGGTGCCCGCCGATGGTGATGATCGGCTTGACCTCGATGCCCGGCGTCTTCATATCAATGAGGAGGAAGGAAATCCCCTGCTGGCGCTTGGGCGCATCGGGGTTGGTGCGCACGAGGCAGAAAATCCAGTCCGCATACTGAGCAAGTGTCGTCCAGGTCTTCTGCCCGTTGACGATGTAGTGCTTGCCGTCTTCGGAAAGCTCGGCCTTGGTGCGCAAGCTGGCGAGGTCCGAGCCCGCACCCGGTTCGGAATAACCCTGGCACCACCAGTCTTCGCCGGAAAGAATGCGCGGCAGGTACTTTGCCTTTTGTTCGTCATCGCCGAAGGTGTAAATCACCGGCGCGACCATGGTAACGCCGAAGGGCAGGACGATGGGCACTTCCGCCTCGGCGCATTCTTCCTGCCAGATGTATTTCTGCGTAATGGTCCAGCCGGTGCCGCCATGCTCCTCCGGCCAGCCCGGCGCGACCCAGCCTTTCTCGAAAAGCATCCTGTGCCATTCGAGCTGGCCTTCCTTGCCCAGCTCACCGCGCGTCGAGCCTTTGAGGTGCGGGGGGACGCTGGCGAGAAACTCGCGCACTTCGCTGCGAAAGGCTTCGTCTTCGGGCTTGAAACTGATGTCCATGGGTCCGTCTCCAATCGAGTTCCGACAGATTGTCAGTTTTGCCGGGATCATAGCGCCTGGCGCGCTTCGATCAAGGAATGGAAGACCCTTAAGCGCCGGGAATCAATAGCCAATTTCCTTGAGGCGGCGCCGGGCAAGAAGGCCGCTACGTCAACCGGTT
>JANQLJ010000163.1 GCA_028280665.1 Alphaproteobacteria bacterium | reverse complement strand
CATGCGCCCCGCCACCGGGTGGATGGCGTAGGAGACCGTGACGCCCTCGTCCTTCAGCTTGTCGGCCATTTCGCGAAGCGCATGCTGGGCTTGCGCCACCGCCATGCCGTAGCCCGGCACGATAATCACTTTGGAAGCGTTCTTCATGATGAAGGCCGCATCATCCGCCGAGCCTTGCTTGACGGGCCGCGCCTCGGCCGCGCCCGCCGCGGGGCCCGCCGTCTCGCCGCCAAAGCCGCCCAAGATCACGTTGAAGAACGAGCGGTTCATGCCCTTGCACATGATGTAAGAAAGGATCGCACCCGACGAGCCCACCAGCGCACCCACGATGATGAGCGCGGTGTTTTCAAGCGTGAACCCGATGCCCGCCGCCGCCCAGCCCGAATAGCTGTTGAGCATTGAGACCACCACTGGCATGTCCGCGCCGCCAATGGGAATGATAATCAGTACACCGATTAATAGCGCCAATGCAGTAATCAGCCAGAAGGCGGTGGTGGACTGGTCCACGCAGAACCAGACGATCAGCGCCACCATGACAAGGCCCAGCAGCGCATTGAGCGGGTGCTGCAGGGGGAACACCGTGGGGGCGCCGGACACAAGGCCCTGCAGCTTGGTGAAGGCGACGATAGAGCCCGTGAAGGTGACCGCCCCGATGGCAACGCCCAAGGACATTTCGATGAGGCTCAGCAGATGAATGTGGCCGGGGGTGCCGATGCCATAGGCTTGCGGCGAATAAAGTGCGCTCGCGGCCACCAGCACCGCCGCAAGCCCCACGAGACTGTGAAAAGCCGCCACGAGCTGCGGCATGGCGGTCATGGCGATGCGCCGCGCGATCACCGCGCCGATGCCACCGCCAACGGCAATCCCGCCAATGATCAGCCCCCAGGTCCCCGCATTGGGAATATTGGCCAGCGCAAGCGTCGTGCCGATGGCGATGGCCATGCCGAGCATGCCGAAGATGTTGCCGCGGCGCGAAGTGGCGGGGGACGAAAGCCCCCTCAGCGCCATGATGAACAGGATGGCGGAGACGAGGTAAAGCAGCGCTGCGAGATTGGCGTCCATCGCCGTCTACCCTTTCTTCCGGTACATGCTGAGCATGCGCTGGGTGACGAGGAAGCCGCCGAAGATGTTCACGCTGGCAAGAACCACGGCGATGAAGCCGAACCATTTCGATGCGGCGGGGCCGGAAATCTCGAACATGCCCGACAGCCCGCCCGGCACCTCCACCGCCACCGCCAGTAGCGCGCCCACGATGATCACCGATGAGATGGCATTGGTGACGGACATCAGCGGGGTATGCAGCGCCGGCGTCACCGACCAGACAACGTAATAGCCCACGAAGATCGCCAGCACGAAAATGGTCAGCCGGAAAATAAAAGGATCGATGTGGAGCCCCATGGCCGCTGCGCCCGCCGCTGCCGCATCGGCAACGAGGTCGGCTTGCGCGGGCACATCGCTTGCGGCGGGAAATTCGTTTACGGGCGCGTTTTCCAGCGCATTGCCAAGATCATTAAGGGGCAAATCGTTCTCAGGCCCGTCGGCCGCCGTGCCCAGCTCGTTTAAGGGAACGTCCCCGTCGGGGGCTTTGTTGAGGGGCGCGGGGTCCGCGCCGTTGCTCTCGTCCTGTTTCATGTGCCGTTCTCTCAGTTCCCTGCCTCTCAGCTTCCTGCGAGCGCCGGATGAATGATCTTGCCCTCGCGCGTCAGGCAAGTGCCCTTGATAATCTCATCATCCCAGTCGATGGCAACTTCGCCCTTTTCCTCATCGATCAGTAGGCTGATAAAGTTCAAAAGATTGCGCGCGTAAAGCGACGAGGCATCCACCGCGAGCCGCCCCGGAACATTCGTGTGGCCGATGATGGTAACCCCGTAGGCTTCCACCACCTCACCCGCTTGCGAGAGTGGGCAATTGCCGCCTGCCTCGACCGCAAGATCAACAATGATTGAACCGGGTTTCATGGATTTCACATGCTCTTCGGTCACCAGCACCGGCGCAGGCCGCCCGGGGATCAGCGCCGTGGTGATCACCACATCCTGCTTGGGCATGTGACTTGCGATGAGCTCGGCCTGTTTGCGTTTGTAGTCCTCGCTCATTTCCTTGGCGTAGCCGCCCGTGGTTTCGGCCTCGGCGGCTTCTTCGCTTTCGACCATGACGAACGTCGCGCCAAGGGATTCGACTTGTTCCGCCGCCGCGGGCCGCACGTCGGTCGCGCTGACAATGGCGCCGAGCCGCCGCGCGGTGGCGACCGCTTGAAGCCCCGCGACCCCCGCGCCCATAACAAAGACACGCGCCGCGGGGATGGTGCCCGCCGCCGTCATCATCATGGGAAAAGCGCGGTGGAAAGCAGCGCAGGCATCGACCACGGCCTTGTAGCCCGCAAGATTCGATTGAGACGAGAGCACGTCCATCGCCTGGGCCCGGGTGATGCGCGGCATGAGTTCCATGGCAAAGGCGGTGACGTTCGCCGATGCCGCCGCTTCGGTGGCGGCGCGGTCGGTGAAGGGCGACATGATCGCGGCGACAATTGCGCCCGGCTTCATGCTGGAAAGTTCGTCCGTAGTGGGACGAAGAACCTTGAGCACAATGTCCGCATCGCCGAGCGTGGTTGCAGCGCTGGGCATAAGCTCCGCGCCCGCTTCCCTGTAGTCGTCATCGGAAAAGTAGGACCCCGCGCCCGCGCCTTGCTCAACAATGAACTCAGTGCCCAACGCCTTGATCTTCTTGACGGTTTCCGGCGTCGCCGCAACGCGCGGTTCGCCATCCCGCGATTCCTTGATGATTGCGACTTTCACGTCTGGCGGCCTTTCGTCAGATCACGCGGGGCGGCAAGGCGGCAGCGCGCTGCCCCCGGGGGACGGTGATGACTATCCGAAGATGAAGATAAGAATGAAAACGACAACCAGGGTTGCGAGCGTGCTCCAAGTGATCAGCTTGACGAAAGCCGCCCACTGTTTTTCGTGGTCCTTGATGTCCATCGATCCCAACTCGTGGTCACCGTGCTCCGCCATGGATAAGCCCCTGATATGCCGTCGAATGCGGCGGCACTATATCAAACGCCGCCCACCCTGCAAGCGCGGCGCGGGCCCCGATTGACGCCTTAGCCAACAGCGCGGTGGGGGCGCGAGTGATCCCAATCCGCAAGCAGCGCCCTCAGCGCCGCGACGAAGGCAATGGGCTGATCCAGTATGAGGTGATGCTGCGCCTGGGGGATTTCGACCACCGGCACGTTGCGGCCCAGAACCTCGAACATGTAGTCGCCCACGTCAGGCGGGAAGATCGCCGAAAACTCGCCTCTGAATATGCCAATCCGGCACTTGGTCTGGCGCAGGCGCTCGGCCGGGTCGCCGATGTCGAACCGCTTCCAGATCTTGGGATCGAACTTCCACGTATAGCCCCCATCCACCTGCTTGATGGAGCGGCGGCCCACATAGTCGACGAGGTAGTGATTGTCGCACGGCTGCTCCGGCGCGAGGCGGAACCGCGCCAGCGCTTCGTTGAGGGTTGGATAGACCCGGTGCGGGCGGATGAGCCGGCGGGGTGGGCCGCCTTGGCGCCCGGGCGGGTTCACGGGCGAATCGACAATCACCGTGCCTGCGAGACGGTCTCCATAAAGCGCGCCAGTCAGCATGGTGACGAACCCGCCGAAGGAATGGGCGACGATAATGGGCGGCTCGCCCACATCGTTCATGCCCGCGTGCGCCATCACTGCAAGCTGCTCTTTGGCGAAGATATCGAGCGAATAAAGCTCGCGCGTACCGCTGTCGCCCATGCCTGAAAAGGTAAGCGCGGCGACATTGTATTGCTTGGCAAGAAACGGTGCGATGAAAGCCCACCAATAAGCATGAGCGCCGTTGCCGTGACAAAGCAGCAGTCCCGGCTTGGCCCGGTCGCCCCAGCGCAGGTATTCGACCTCCGCGCCTTCCACCTCGATGCGGTGGGTCTCGTAAGGATGGGCAATCGCCTCGTCGAACCAGCCGGGGCTCGGCGGCTTTTGCCCCGCATAGGCCTTGAGCGGGCCTTCCACATGAGCCTGGGTCTGGGCGCGAACCTCGCCCGACATGGGGTTCTTGCTGGTCACCCGCTTGCGTCCTCTCGCTACTTCTTCTTAGGGCGCGGGCCGAGCGCCTTGAAAAGCCCAGTGCCCGACATGATGGTGCGGCCACCCGCCCAAATGCGGCCCTTGACGGAATAAAAGCCGTCCTCTTCGCCAACCACCTCGGCGGTGCCTTCGACCCATTCGCCTTTCTTGGCACCGGATACGAAATCCGTCAGTAAGCGGACGGTCACCCAATAGCGGTTGGCGCGAAGCGTAACGGCGTGCCCGAACACCATATCGGCAAACGCCATGAGCATCCCGCCATGACAATTGCCCATGCCATTGGTGTGGTGCTCGCAAACGGGAAAGACGCGAATGTAAGTGCCGTCACCGCTATCGCGCTGATAGAGCGGGCCGATCTGACGGCCAAACCCCTGGAACCACTCCATGCGGCGGAACCCGTCCGGCACGGCGAGTTGGGTTTCTTCAAGCAGATCGTCGGTCATAGGCGGTCGCCGTCCTGGGGCGCGGTGGGGCCCCACTCTATCCAGCGGCCGTGGGGTTCGCAAAAGGCGAGATGTTGATGGGCCGCCTTGCCGCCGTCATACCGCGCGATGCCAAGCGTGTTCTTCTCGCTCGGATCACCGTCTTGAATGGTGCCCGCCCACTCAACTCCGGTGCGCCAGATAGGCCGCGAGAGGCTCACGTCCAGGAGAATTTGCGAAAGCACCACACGTCGGTCTTTAGGGATTTGGTACATGGTGAAAGAATGGTGGACGCAAATCGCCGCCGCCGCGGGCGCCGCCGCGATGGCATCTTCAAGGGTATCCACTGCATCACCGGCAATGATCTGCTTTGGCGTTGCGCGCGCAATGGCGAAGGCTTTGCGAAAGCGCGCGGCGCGCTCCTTATGCTCAGGCCAGATAAGCGCAAGCTGCCAATCAAGGGTATGCGGATCGTCCAAATCGACCGGATGCATCTCAAGCCCCGCGCGCCCGGCGATGGTGGGCAAAGGCGCGCTGACCGGCGGCGGCGCGCCCTTTACCTCGGGCGCCAGCAAGAGCGGGCTCTCCGCATCGCCGATCTCCAAATCGCCATAGCGGTAGCGGTACTTGTCCCAACATAAGATAAGCCCGCAGCTCGGGCCGATTTCCACAAGATAGAGCGGCGCATGGGCCTCGCTCGCGGCCATCTCAAACGCCGGCAGCAACAGCGCCGCGCGGCCGACCTCGTTTGTGTTTGTGACATGGGTGCTGATGATCTCGATGATGCGCGGCTCGTGCGCCCAGACGAACCTGGTAAAAAGCCGCGCGGCCTCATCGTCCGGTTTCTTGGTGCCCCCGAGAGAGGGATAGTAATCGCCAAGCCCGCCCGCCTCTTCGCCCTGCTGCAACAGCAAGTGAACCGCGCCGAGCAGGAGGTTCGCCGCGGGCTGGCCCTTCCGGGATTTGGCCGCAAGACGGAGGAGCGCTTCGTCACCAGCCACATGCCCCGTCAGCGCCGCGTAGAGGGGCGAAATGGGCGCGGCGTGAACTTCGGAGAAATAGCGGAAATAATCCGCAAGGGGAGCGAGGGAGGCATCAGACATGCCTCAAACTACCATCTTTTTGTGCGCTGCAGCAATCGAGACAACGCCTTCAAAGAGAAAACCCGCCGCCCCTGTTTAAGGGCGGCGGGTCAATTCTTGCCGCCGGGGCGCGGCCTACCGCACCCCGGAACTCATCCGCAGCTTAGCGCGAGATCTCAACCACCACGCGGCGGTTCAGCGGCTCGCGGACGCCGTCACCGGTCGGAACCGCGGGACGGGTTTCCCCGAACCACTCGACCGAACCGGAGCTAACGCCCCGTTGGCTGAGCGCGTCGCGCACCGTGCTGGCGCGGCGCTGGGAAAGGCCAACGTTGTAGCCCGCAGAACCGGACGTATCGGCGTGACCATCGAGGCTGACATTACCGCCCGACCACTGGCCGACATAGGCGACGATTTCTTCAACCACCCGCACCGCTTCGTCAGTCAGGTCATAGCGATCCCAGCCGAAGTAAACGATGAACTCACGCACGCCTTGGCCTTCGCAAGGCGGGATCCATTGGTAGTAGGACGCCCGCTCGGATTCGACGTAGTGAGGCTGCACCGGGCCGACAAACCCGGGGCCGAAGTCGTTGTCGTGCGATTGCTCAAGCCAGCCGTCGTAATAGACCTGCGCCTTGGCGCACGCTTCGGGAGCCGACTGACGGCCGCCGCCATCGAGCGCCGCCATCAGGCGGGCCCGTTGCGCTTCAAGCTCGCCCATGTCGCCGGGCGCCACATTCCAATCGGAGGGAACCCAGGGCAGAACTCTCTCGCCATTGAGTGCGGCATAACCTTTTTCGGCGAGACGGCCAGCATGCGTCCATTCCATGTCGACGTCCCGTTCAACTTGCGTGCGGCGCTGATACTCATGCGCGAGCCAGCTGTTGAAGTCGGTCGGCGTAATGTCTTCGTCAATCAGGGGGTCAACAAGGAACGTTCCGTTGACGCCAACACAGCCCGCCGCAAAGACGGCAAACACCCCTGCCGCCAAAATTCGGGATACTGTCTTCATCCCACTCTCCGTCTTAGTGTGTTTCATTCATCCCCCGGGCAAAATGACCGGCGGCCCCCAGCGCCAGCCGGGGCTCCTCAGCGATAACTCGTTAAGAATCTCACACTCCCGTTAATACTCGCAAGGTGAATGCGCACGGAACCTATGGTTCCCCTTGAAGCGTCACGTTTGGGCAACACTAATTGCCAGAAAACCGTCACGTTCACTCTTGCGCCGGGCCCCATAGCCGAGCACATGGCCCGCGAACCCGCTGAAACCGGGTCTTAACCTCTATGCGCCACCATGAGACGCGAGGGTCCGAGCACACCAAATGCGATAATTCGGCGCCTCAAGGGGGGAGTCCACTAGGCAAATTCACTCATAACGTGAGTCGGGCCCTGTGGATAGAAAAAGGTGAGGCATCAAGGGAACCATGGCCCAGCAAATCCTAATTGTGGATGACGACCCAACGCAGCGGCGCCTTCTTGAAGGGGTCGTGACCAAATTGGGCTTTCGGGCGGTTCAGGCGACCGGGGGCCAGGAAGGTCTTGAAGTCCTCGAAAGCCCACAAGGAGCCGAAGTTTCGGTCGTGCTTCTCGATCTCAAAATGCCCGATGTGGACGGACTGGGCGTGCTGACCCAGCTGCGGCCCCAGCGCCCAACTCTGCCGGTGATTGTGCTGACCGCCCAAGCGGGCATCGAGACAGTGGTCAAAGCCATGCGCGCGGGCGCCGACGATTTCATCGTCAAACCCGCAAGCCCCGAGCGGGTGCGGGTTTCGATCCAAAACGCGCTTAAGCTGACCGCGCTCACGGGCGAGGTTGACCGCTTGCGCAAAACTACCGCCGGTAATTTTGGCTTTGGCGATCTTATCGGTGAAAGCGGCGCCATGGGCGAGATCGTGACTTTGGGCGAGCGCGGCGCCCAATCGAACATTCCCATCCTGATCACCGGGGAAAGCGGCGTCGGCAAAGAGATCGTTGCGCGCGCCATTCAGGGGGCCGGCGACCGCGCCGGCAAGCCGTTCGTCACCGTGAACTGCGGCGCCCTTCCGGAGAACTTGGTCGAAAGCATCCTCTTCGGTCACGAAAAGGGTGCCTTTACCGGGGCGCACGAGAAACACACCGGCAAGTTTCAGGAAGCAAATGGCGGCACCCTGTTTCTTGACGAGATCGGCGAGCTGCGCCCGGACATGCAGGTCAAGCTCTTGCGCGCGCTTCAGGAAGGCGAGGTTGACCCGGTAGGCAGCAAGCGGCCCGTGAAGGTCGACATCCGGCTTATCTCCGCGACCAACAAGGACCTCGAAGCCCTCGTGCAAACGGGCGAGTTTCGTGAAGATCTCTTCTATCGCCTGAATGTCTTTCCCATCCACATCCCGCCGTTGCGCCAGCGCAAAGACGATGTCCCCTTGCTGATCGACCACTTCATTGGCCGGTTTACGGTGGAGGAGAACAAGAAAATCATCGGCATCGACGCGGCCGCCATGGAGATGCTGCGCCAGTACAGCTGGCCCGGGAACATTCGCCAGCTCGAAAACACGGTCTACCGCGCCATCGTGCTCTGTGAGGGCGAGGCCCTGTCGATCCGGGATTTTCCGCAAATTGCTCATGCCATGGAGGTCGAGCTGCCGCCGCTTGAGCAGGCGCCGCGCGAAACCGTTCCGGTGACATCGGTTCCTGAAAACGCGGGTGCCAGTCCCGGCCTTGACTCCAAGCTCAGCGATGTGCCCCTTCGCGCGCCCGCGCCGGAGGCCAATCTCAAAGGGCACATCCGCGCCCTTGCCGGCGATGGCCACTTGCGCACCCTTGACGACATCGAAGGCGAGATGATCCGTCTCGCCATCGACCGCTATACGGGCCATATGTCGGAGGTTGCGCGCCGTCTGGGGATCGGGCGTTCGACCCTTTACCGCAAAGTGCGCGAGCTGGGCCTTGAGCCCAAGTCCGAGGCGGGCTGAGGCCCTACCCCGTCATTCCCAGTGCCGCAAGATAGGTGTCGAGCAGAGCTTCCTGTTCGGCGCGCTCATTACCGTCCATCTTCCTTATACGGACGACCTGACGCATGATCTTCGGCTCGTAGCCGTTTGACTTGGCCTCCGCATACACTTCACGAATGTCGGCCGAGAGCGCGTTCTTTTCTTCTTCGAGCCGTTCGATCCGCTCAATGAACGAGCGCAATTGACCTTTGCTGACGCCGCCGACGGATTCGGGCGCAGTCGCTTCCTGTGCTGACATGGGCGGCTCCTCATAGCGCTTGGTGGAATGGGCGGCGGACGATAGGCGCGCGCGGGGACCCTTTCAAGCAGAAGATATCCACAGGGGCCTGTGTATTAAGAGCTACGAGCTATTGCTTGGCTTTGCGCCGCGCCTCGAACGCCGCCATTTGTTCCGGGGTCGCTTCGGTTTGATACTTCGCCTTCCATTCGCTGTAAGGCATGCCGTAAATGTGCTCGCGGGCCTCGGTCTTGTCCAACTCAATACCGCGCTCGCTCGCGGCATCTTGATACCAATTGGCGAGGCAGTTGCGGCAAAAATCGGCCAGGGCCATCAAGTCGATGTTCTGGACGTCCGTACGCTGACGAAGGTGACTGAGCAAGCGCCGGAACGCGGCGGCTTCAAGTTCGGTTTGCGTGGCCTGGTCCATCTCGCGCCTCTTTTCCCGTGATAACCGCGCCTTGCCGAGCGGGGCCCGCTCAGGCATGACTTGGCCCATGACATTACAACCTCGCGCGGCCGATTCCACCCTCGCCTTTGTCGCCCTTTTCGCGGGCGCCATCGCCATCGGCGCCTCGCCCATATTCGTGCGCCTTGCGGATGTGGGGCCTTACGCTTCGGCCTTCTGGCGGGTCTTTCTGGCGCTGCCGCTGCTGGCGGCCTGGATGATGGCGGAAGGGCCATCCACGAAAACTTCACCCCTGCGCGGCTGGGCGGCGTGGAAACCGATGGTGCCGGCGGGGCTGTTCTTCGCGGGCGATCTGACGTTCTGGCACCTCTCCATCCAGAACACTACGGTCGCGAACGCAACGCTCTTTGCGAACTTCTCGCCGGTGGTGGTGACGCTGGGCGCGTGGCTGGTGTTGAAAGAGCCCATCACCCGCGCGTTTGCGCTCGGGCTCGGCCTTGCCATGACCGGATCGATCTTGTTGGTCGGCTCGAGCTACAACCTCGACCCTTCCCATGTTATGGGCGACGTCTACGGCATGATCACCGCCTTCTTTTTCGGCAGCTATGTGCTCAGCGTGCGCGCGGTGCGCAACCGGGTGAGCGCCGCCGCGCTCATGTTCCGTTCAGGGTGCATCACGGCGGCGCTTTTGTTCGTTGTGGCTTTCGTGATGGAAGACCGGCTGCTTCCCGCATCGCTGAACGGCTGGATCGTGCTCGCGAGCCTTGCCTGGGTGAGCCACGCGGGCGGGCAAGGCCTTTTGGCCTACGCCCTCGGGCACGTGACCGCAACGCTTTCGTCCCTGGTGATCCTGCTTGAGCCCCTAGCCGCGGCGATCCTGGGATGGCTCGTCCTTGCCGAGGCGGTAACGCCGCTTCAGGCCGCGGGCGGGCTTGTTATCCTCACCGGCATCTACATCGCCCGCCGCAAGACCAAGGCGCATCCCG
>JANQLJ010000147.1 GCA_028280665.1 Alphaproteobacteria bacterium | reverse complement strand
TACCGTCGGCACATCGATCATGGGCCTAGGCGGCAGCCTCGCGGAACGGCGGGGTTATTCAGGCTCGTTCTTCACGGGCGTTCTTGCGGTGATCGTGGCCGCGCCATGCACCGCGCCCTTCATGGGGGTCGCGCTCGGGTTCGCGCTGACTCAGCCCGCGGGCACCGGGCTTGCGATTTTTATGGCGCTCGGTTTCGGCATGGCGCTGCCTTATCTTGCGCTTAGCTTCGCGCCCGCCCTGCTCAAGCTCTTGCCCCGGCCCGGCGCGTGGATGGAACGGCTCAAGCAGTTTCTGGCGATTCCGATCTACGGGTGGGTGCTTTACCTCCTGTGGGTGCTGGCCCAGCAAGCGAGCCTTACCGTGGTTCTGCTCACGCTTGGGCTTTTGCTTTTCCTCGCGCTCGGTGGCACCGCGTATGAGGCCTTGCGCGCAAAGACACGTCCGGCCCGTCCGGCCTTGGCGCGCCTTGGGATGCTGGTGGCGCTGGTAGCAGTGATGGGCGTTACCGTTACCTTCTTGCCGCGCGGCGGTGGCGCTAGCGCAGAAGCAAGCGCTTACACGGAAACCATTCCGTCCGTTCCCTTCTCCGAAACCGCGCTTTCGGAACTACGTGGGGAAGGGCGCACGGTGTTTGTGAACTTCACCGCCGCCTGGTGCATTACCTGTCTTCTGAACGAGCGCGTGGTGTTCACCGACCCGCGTGTCACCGAGCGGCTCCAGGCGCAAAATGTCGTCTATATGAAAGGCGACTGGACCAACCGGGATGCGGAGATTGCCCGCGCGCTGGAACGGTTCGGGCGGCCCGGCGTGCCGCTTTATGTGGTTTACAGGCCCGGGGAGGCGCCGCGCGTGCTGCCACAGGTGCTGACACCTGATATACTGCTTGGCGCTATCGAGAACTAACGCGAGTTGGGGAGGATGCCATGACGGCCCGCGGAATGATTGCCTTTCTCATTGTGATGCTGATGCCGGCCTTTGCGCTGGCCGATCCGGTCGTGGGCGAGCCCGCGCCGGGCTTTACCCTGATCGACTCAAACGGCGATGAGCGTTCGCTCGCCGACTTTGCCGGGCTGCGCGTGATCCTGGAATGGACCAATCACGATTGTCCTTATGTGGGCAAACACTATAGCACCGGCAACATGCAGCAGCTTCAGCAGGACGTAACTGAAAGCGGCGGCGTTTGGCTTTCCATTATCTCTTCGGCGCCGGGGCGGCAGGGCTATGTCACCGGCGATGAAGCCAACACTCTGACCGCGTCGCGCGGCGCATATCCCACCGCCGTGCTGCACGACCCCGATGGCGACGTGGGCCACGCTTACGACGCGCGCACGACGCCGGGCATGTATGTCATCGACGAGGCGGGCATTCTCAGCTACATGGGCGCCATCGACGATCAGCCCACCACGCGGCATTCCTCGGTGGAAGGGGCCACAAACTATGTGAGCCTCGCGCTCGAAGACATGGATGCGGGCCGCGACGTCGCCATTGCCGAGACGACGCAATACGGCTGCAGCATCAAGTACAGATAGGCCACACCAAACCCCGGAGGGGCGCACATGAAGCTGGACAATACCGCCGGCCATTGGGGCGCGGTTGCCAAGTCGCTTCACTGGGCCATCGCGGCGCTTGTTCTCATTCAACTGCCGCTGGGCTTCTACGCCCGCATGCAGAAAGAAGCCATGGTGGCGGCGGTCGATATGTCCCGCATTGAAGATGTGACCGCCATCTTCGATCTTCACAAATCCATCGGGATCGTCATCGGCCTTTTGGTCATTACACGGATTGTCTGGCGCCTGACCCACTACGTGCCTCCTCTTTCAGGCGAGCTGCCGGCCTATATGCGCGCGCTTGCGCACCTGACCCATTGGGCGCTTTATGCATTGCTTATCGCCTTGCCCGCAAGCGGTTACGTGATCAGCGTGGGCTCGCATATCGAGATCGACTTTTTCTATCTCTTCCACATCCCAAACTTGTTTGAAGTGAGCGAAGCGGCGCGCCAGACCGCCGAGACCGTTCATATGGTGTGCGTATGGATGCTGGTGGCGTTCACGGTCCTGCATATTGGGGCGGCGCTTTTTCATCATTTTGCGCTCAAGGACGACACCATGGTGAAAATACTGCCCGCATTCCTGGGTGGGCGTGGTGGACCCATGAAGCCTTTTAAGGACTAAGAGAACTAACCCCGTTTCGCCCCGCGCTTTAACCTGCGTACGGTGAAGCGTGCTGGATGCAGTGTCTCGCGCACCTCGCGGTCAACCGGCGAGGGCGTGCCCAGAATCTGCGATGCAATGAACGCGCCCAAGAGCGGCCCGCTTACAAATCCGCGGGCGCCGAGGCCACTGAGTACAAAGAGACCGGGCTGGTAAGGCGCGTCCGGCAAGTTCCGCCGCTCCCCCTTGGCCAAAGGCGCATAGGTTGTGCGCGTCTCATCGGCGCATGACGCAGGTCCCGCGATGGGCAAGCGGTCCGGCGTCGTCGTGCGAATGCCTGCCCAATGGTCCGTGACGGTGAGTGCGCCTCCAAGTTCCGGCATGACCGCCTTAAGTGTGACAAGGTTTTCTTCATCCACCTGCGGAT
>JANQLJ010000128.1 GCA_028280665.1 Alphaproteobacteria bacterium | reverse complement strand
CGAACTGCTCCACAGGCCCCGCCAGGGCTTCGTAGTAGATACTCAATGTGTCGACTACCCGGTCGGGGGGATGCTGGCTTACAAGGCGGGTGAAGTTGCGCAAGTCGGCAAAAAGAACGATTGCCGTGATGCTTTCGCCCCCGCCCCTGCGAATGGCGCCCGCAAGAACGCGCCGGGCGGCCTGGCGCCCGAGATAGGTTTCCATCAGCGTGCGGGAGGTGTAGCGGGCGTGTTCCAACTCGACGCGGAGGCAAAAGACCGGCAAGAGCTCATTGATATGCCTTAGCTCCTCCGTATAGAAACCTTCTAACCGGTCGGTGGTAAAGGAAATGTACTGGCGCGAGCCGTCGGCAAAGATGAGCGGCAAGGCAACGAAATCCGTTGCGCCCGCGTCTTTCAGTTCTTCCAAAATGGGAAAGTCGATGGCGGCATTGGGCCCCGCAAGCCGGCGGCGGATGCCCCCTGCCCCTTCGTGGATCACTTTGATGGGGCTGTCGAGATAACCCGCGGTCTGTGCGCCCTTATAGTCAAAGGCGATGGTGTCGAGCCCTTGTTCGCGCACCCAGAAGAACCCGCGCGCGCCGATTTGCGGGTGCGCGTCACTCAAGTTCAGCGAAACCCGGTGGAGCGGAATGCCTTCCGCCACTAGCCGCTCACAAAAGCCCGCAAACATGTCCTGCGCGGCGACCGTGCCGCCCTGGTGATCGGCCAGCCAGGCGGCGATGGGCCCCCGCGCCCAGCTATCAGCAGGTGCTTCATCGCGGGTCTTTGGTTCAGCTTTTGGCGGGCCCGTGGCGGCCATGGGCGAATCCCGACTTGACGGATAAGGTTTACCGTCCATCTATACCTTCAATCGCCGCGAATTGAGAGACCAACTTTGCGAAACGCCACTGGTTAAGGTGAATAGCTGCCATGTTTATTCAGACCGAAGCAACGCCCAATCCCGCAACGCTCAAGTTTCTGCCGGGCCGCGAGGTGCTTGGCGAAGGGGCGATGGATTTTCCAAGCGCGGAAACCGCGGGGCCCTCCCCCCTCGCCCAGCGGCTTTTTTCCGTACCGGGGGTCACAGGGGTTTTTCTGGGCCCCGATTTCATCACCGTGACCAAGGACGAAACCGAATGGCAGCATCTAAAGCCCGTGGTGCTTGGCGCGATTATGGAGCATTTCACCTCCGGCGCGCCCGTGCTGGCGGATGCGAGCGCAACGGAAGAAAGCGCCCACGCGGCCTACGATGGTGAGGACGAAGAAATCGTTGCGCAGATCAAGGACCTTCTCGATACGCGCGTGCGCCCGGCGGTCGCGCAAGATGGTGGCGACATCGTCTTTCACGGGTTTAAGGAAGGCACGGTTTATCTGCACATGCGCGGCGCGTGCGCGGGCTGCCCCTCCTCCACCATGACCCTCAAGAACGGTATCGAAAACCTCTTGCGCCATTACATTCCCGAAGTGGAATTGGTTGAGGCGGTCTGACCGCCACCTGCCTTCCGCGTTTGCCCGCGCATTGTTTTGCAGAAATAACGGAGCTTCGTTATGAGCCACCCCCTGCCCGACGCGGCGCTCAATCAACTCTTCCGTGAAGCGCGCTCGCAGAACGGCTGGCGTGATGAGCCCGTGAGCGCAACCGAGATTCGCGCGCTTTATGAACTCACCAAAATGGGTCCGACGACGGCGAACAGCTGCCCCGCCCGTTTTGTTTTCCTTGCGAGTGACGACGCCAAAGCGCGCATCAAGCCCTTTCTCATCGATGGCAATATTGAAAAGTCCCTCACCGCGCCGGTGCTCGCCATCATCGCTCATGATGTTGAATTCTATGAGAAGATCCCGCAACTCTTTCCCCACAATCCCGGGGCGAAGGACTGGTTCTCGGGAAGCGAAGCCTTCGCCGAAGAAACCGCGTTCCGCAACGGCTCGCTGCAAGGGGCTTATCTGATTATGGCGGCACGTGCGCTGGGGCTCGATTGCGGACCCATGTCCGGCTTTGACAATGGGGGCGTCGACAAGGAATTTTTCGCCGGCACCACATGGAAATCCAATTTCATCTGCGGCATCGGCCATGGGGATGGGTCCAAGATCTTCGCGCGCTCGCCGCGGCTTTCATTCGACGAGGCGTGCCAGCTCCTCTAAAAGGGCGCCCATGAAGATTTTGGGCCTCGATACGGCGCAAGGGGCGTGCTCGTCCGCGCTCTGGGAGGATGGCCGCGTGCGCGCGCGCCGGTTCGAGCTGATGCGCACGGGCCATGCGGAGCGTCTCGTCCCGCAACTCCTTGAGGTGATGGAGGCCGCCGCCTGCGAGATGGGCGCCCTCGACCGGCTCGCCTCTACGGTGGGGCCGGGCACGTTCACGGGAACGCGGGTCGCGCTCGCCACCGCCCGCGCCATGGCGTTGGCGCTCGATATTCCCTTGATCGGCGTCACCACCCTCGAAGCGGTGGCGGCGGCTGTTACCCCAGATGAAGGCAAGGTGCGGGTGGCGGCCTTCGATGCCAAAAGGGGCGAACTTTACGTTCAGGCCTTCGAGGGCGCGCGCCTCGCGCCCTTGTCCGAGCCCGCACGTCTTGAAATCGAGGCGGCGGCAAAGGCCGTCATCGGCGCGGCGGGCGCGCGGCCCATGATGATTGCCGGGACCGGAGCAGGGCTGCTGGCCCGCGCCATAGCCGGGGAGGGCGGCGTAGCCGAGACACCGAACGTCCAGGCTCACCCGGATGCCGCCATGGTGGCCGAAATCGCGGCGGATCGAACCCTACCGGCCTTGCCGCCCGCGCCGTTTTACCTGCGCGAGCCGGACGCGAAACTTCCGGGCCCGAAATGATTGAGGTTCTGAAAGGCGCGCGGGCCCATGCTGGTGTCATCGCCCGTCTTGATATGGCCGCCAAAGAGACCCCGTGGAGCGAGGCGGACATCCAGATACTCCTCGAAAAACCCAGCGTTTCTGCTCTTTTGATCTTGAGCGGGGGGGTGCCCGCAGGGTTTGTTCTCGCTCAGTGCGGGGCGGATGAGGCGGAAATCCTCAATATTTCTGTTGCTCCCGCCGCCCGGCGCATGGGTTTAGGGAGCCAGCTAATCATTTCGTTATCGCAACAATTAAGGGATTCTGGTATCCGAAAACTCTTCCTCGAGGTTGCGGCCGACAACCGCCCCGCCCGCTCCCTTTACCGGGCGCTGGGGTTTGAGGAGACCGGCCGGCGGGCCGGATATTACCGCCGGGCGGGAGGTGCGGTGGACGCGGTGATGATGCGGCTCAATCTTGTTGAGCGCGGGCCCCGGACTAGTTAAGAAATACAAAAAAGTGCCGCGCCCGCGCGGCTTTCGAAGAGGAAGACCCCCATGTCCAGCCGCCTTGAGCAGCGATGTCAGGAACAGGGAATGCGCATGACCGGCCAGCGCCGGGTCATTGCCCAGGTGCTGTCCGAAGCGGACGACCACCCTGACGTAGAGGAACTTTACCGCCGCGCCAGCGCCATCGACCCCAAGATTTCCATCGCCACGGTCTATCGCACGGTGCGGCTTTTTGAGGAGTCGGGCATTCTCGAGCGTCACGACTTCCGCGACGGCCGCGCGCGCTATGAAGAAGTTCCCGACGAACACCACGACCATCTGATCGACATGAAGACTGGCAAGGTGGTGGAGTTTCGTAACGACGCCATCGAAAAACTCCAGGCCGAGATTGCCAAGGAGCTTGGCTATGAGCTTGTGGACCACCGGCTCGAGCTTTACGGCATCCCCCTCAAGGACCAGGGCAAGAAGGGCTGAAACCTGCGAATTTTGAAGCGGCGGGCCCCGGCTATGCTAGACTTCGCGCTTTCTGGGCCGATTTTATGAGCCAAGCGGTGCGCAGGGCCGACATATGAAACAAGTAAAGGCCGGGCTGATTTTTTTGGGCTTTGCGGGGGCGCTTGCCATCTACGCGCCGGCGCAGGCGCTGGTCTCGCTCATCTGGCCGGCCCATGCGCGCATCCCCTCGCGGGTTTTCTTTATCGTCTTCAGCGCCCTTGCCGGGCTCAAGGTCCGGCAGGAAGGCGCCCCGCTCGATGCCGATGAGGAGGGCGGCTTTCTCATCGTCTCGAACCACGTCTCCTATTTCGATGTGGCGGCCCTGGGCCAGCTTTTGCCGGTGGCCTTCGTCGCCAAGACCGAGGTGGCGGGCTGGCCTATCATGGGCTGGCTGACGAAACTCTCGGGCGCGGTTTTCATCAACCGCAACAGCCGCGCCGCCGCGGCGCGCGATAAGCGCGCCATCCAGGCCCGGCTGGAAGGGGGCGGGGTAATGGCGCTTTTCCCCGAAGGCACCTCGTCTGACGGTATCCACGTCCTGCCCTTCAAAAGCGCGCTTTTGGGCGCGGTCGAGCCGGCGGGCGAGAAGCGCGATATCTGGGTGCAGCCCGTATCGATCACTTACAAGGCGTCATGCGGCCTTCCGCTCAGCCGCCGCACCCGGCCGTCTTATGCCTGGTACGGGGATATGGATTTTCTGCCCCACAAATGGGGCGCTTACCTGCAAGGCCCCTTTGAGGTGGTGGTGCGGTTTCACCCGCCCGCCCGGCGCAGCGATTTTTCATCGCGCAAGGCGCTTTCTAGCTGGTGCGAGGCGGTCGTGCGGGCAGGGCTCGATCACGATCTCGCGGGCCGCCCGGGCGCGCCCGCCTTGCCGGAAAAGCCGGGCGCTCGCGCCGTTGAGCCGCCGGAAGCGGTGGCGGCGGAGTAGGGTGGCCAGAGGGGCGGCCAGGGCAGCTCGTGCAGCGCCTTGATTTTCTTAAGGTTCTTGCGCATAAAGCGCGGCCCCACCCGCAAAAACCCGGTATAATGCGGGCAGGAACCCCGCCTGTGGGAATGATGGGGCGGGAATGATCAAGGCGCCTTGAAAAGGCGAAGATGGCGAAGAAGCTCTTTATCAAATCATACGGCTGTCAAATGAACGTCTATGACTCGGCCCGCATGGCCGATGTCCTGGCGCCGCTCGGCTATGAGCCTGCGTCCGCGCCCGACGGCGCCGATATGGTGATCCTCAACACCTGCCACATCCGGGAAAAGGCCGCCGAGAAGGTCTATTCCGAGCTGGGGCGGCTTAGAAAACTCAAAAACGAAACAGATGACATGGTGATCGCCGTCGCTGGTTGTGTGGCGCAGGCC
>JANQLJ010000121.1 GCA_028280665.1 Alphaproteobacteria bacterium | reverse complement strand
TTGCGGCCGTCGAAATAGGCGACCACGCGCTTGACGGCGGGTTCGGGCGCAACTGATGCCCTCATGGCCAAATCCCTGCATCCCCCGGGGTCGTACCCTTCCAGTCAGAGGGGCGACTTGGACCAACCCCGGGGGATGCAGGGATTTGGCCATGAGGGCATCAGTTGCGCCCGAACCCGCCGTCAAGCGCGTGATCGCCTATTTCGACGGCCGCAACTTGCGTAAATCAGCCCGTTCGGCGTTCGGCGACCGGGAGTACGAGAATATTCACCCGCTTAAGATCGCGCGGCTCGTCTGCGCCCGGCAGGGCTGGCAGCTTGAGGGCGTCAATTTCTATATCGGCGTTCCCGGCGAGGGACGGCGCGTGGCGGGCGAAACCCGCGAGGACTGGCAGGCCCGTACGGCCCTTTGGACCGACGAAGGCGTCACCGTCTTTACCCGCGATCTTACTTGCAATAACCGCGAAAAAGGCGTGGACGTGCGCATCGCCCTCGACGTGGCGCGGGCCATGCAGTCAGGCGATTTCGACATCGCGCTGATCTTCAGCCAGGACCAGGATTTCCGTGAAGTGGTGGACGAGGTGCACCGGGTGGCGGGCGAAGAGGTGCGCTGGCTCAAGGTCGCCTCCGCCTACCCCGCGCGCTTTGAAGATAAGAATTGCCGCGGCATCGACGGCGCGGATGTGGACGTGCCTCTCGACCGCGGCACGGTCGCGCGCTGTCTCGAGCCCTGGATCGGCCGCCCCAGCCCCATCGATCAAGTGAAGCAACACCTTTTGCACTTTGCCCTGCGCCTGCCACGCTTTTCGCTGCGCGGCACGACCCAATGGGCTTTTGGAACGGCAGCGGCGCTTTATCTCGCCGCGCTGATCGGCACCTTCGGCTATCTCACCTATGCGGACATTGCCCACGCTACCCAGGTGCGCACCGAGCGCACCAAGACCACAGAAGCGGTGATGATCGCCTCAGAGACGGTGATGATGAAAGTCCCGCCCAACGCAGGCAACGCGGTGCTCTGGCCTTACTATTGGTCCGGCACCATCGCCCAGCATGTGGCGGCGTTCAGGCGGTAGGGCATCTAGCCTAGCGAGCCTCTACCACAGTCTCTTGTTCGCAAACGCATGACCGGAACCGGACTTCAAGTAACGCTCGAAGGATCGCGACTTAGGTTCACTATTGAATGCGATATATGTGACCAGCTTCCAGGGCCTGAACTTTGATGTGTGGGGAGATCGGCCAGCGTTGTGGTCCGCCAATCGTTTTTTCAGATCGGTTGTGTTACCGACATATCGATGGCTCGGACTGGCTTCACTTCGAATGAGGTACACGTAGTGCATTGAGTAGCCCTTCTACGCTGAAGCTTCGAAGGGCATCCTGCTTCGCACTAATTGTAAACTCAACCATTGCAACGAATGGAAGTGCCTGGACCTGTCCTGCGAAGCTCGTCAGAGCGAAGCAGGATGGTGCCCCCTCCCGGACTCGAACCGGGACGTCCTTTCGGACTTGGGATTTTAAGTCCCATGCGTCTACCAGTTCCGCCAAGGGGGCGAACACGTTCGGACAATAGGAAACGCGGGCGGCCGCTAAGGCCACCCGCGCCTTCATAAACCTGTTTGTCAGATCCGGTCCAGGCGGTGTCTTAGTCGACTAAGCCTTGCCAGACCGGCCAGCAATTGTCGTTGCCGGCGCTGCGCAGCTCGTTCCAGAGGCCCAGTTGCGCATCGCGCCAATTGGAGCCGTCATGGGTAGCCTCGTAATCGTCGGCGCCCGTGCACCAAACGTAGAACTGGTGCGTGCCGCCCACATCCATGGCCTCAACGCTCGAATCCAGCGCGATTGCGGTGCCTGCGGCAACGAGCATGGCCGTTCCCGCGGCGAGCCCTAGCAATCCGGTCATCATCTTTGACATCAAACTCTCCTCACTCACGTTCCGGCCCGATCCCTCCGGCTTTATTGGACGGCTTTGCCGCGGCTGATCGGTTTGCCGCTTGCCGTACCCGCCTAAAGCAAAAGGACCCGGCTGGTATCGTCCCCAGCGCAGAATCCGCACGATTCTTACCATGAACGGCCCCATCCGCAAGGGAGGAAGCGCGCTCAGGCCCCAAAAGACTAGCAGAATGGGGCGAAAATGGGCGGGTCCGGGCCTTTGTTAATCAAAATCCCGCGAGGCTTGTGGCCCCTGCGACACAGGGCTTACGTGCGTTCCTCGGCCTCCACCTTGGCACCGAGGGAGGCAATCAGGGCGCGGATGCGGGCCGCAGCCGCATCGAGTGCTGCTTCATCGGTTGAGCGGCACACGAGGTTCGCCCCCGCTTTGCCGTCCCTCAGAAACGGATATGAGCCGATGCGCACCTGGGGCAGGTCGTTCTGAATAGCTTCAAGCCCCGGTGCCACGTGGCTTTCCGGGACGAACGCGGCGATGGAATGGGTCAGCGCCACCGCACCGCCCTGCAGGCGCTCCAAAAGCCCGTCCACCATGACCTCCACCAGTAGGGGAATGCCCGGCAGCACATAGACGTTTTCAAGACGGAAACCGGGCGCTTTCGACACGGGGTTGAGGATCAACTCCGCCCCTTCCGGGATGCGCGCCATACGCAGCCGCGAGCAGTTAAGTTCGCCCGTCGGATAATGCGCCTCCAAAATCGCGCGGGCGTCTTCGCGGATGCCGATGGAAACGCCAAAGGCCTTGGCAATCGAATCCGCCGTGATGTCGTCATGGGTGGGGCCGATGCCGCCGGTGGTGAAAACGTAATCGCATTTCACATGCAGCCCGTTCACCGCCGCGGCGATTTCATCTTCTTCGTCGGGAACGACGCGCGCTTCTTTGATTTCAATGCCGATGCTGCCGAGCTTGAGCGCAAGACACGAAAGATTTGCGTCTTTCGTCCGGCCGGAAAGAAGCTCGTCGCCGATCAGCAGGATGGCGGCAGTGGGTTGCGTGGTCATGGCAGTCAAGTAATCCCGTGCGCGGTCCCTTGTCCAGCTTGCGGAAAAGGAGACACACCCCTACCTTCCCCGCCATGGACCTGCCCCCGCTCGTGACCGGAACGCTGATCAAGCGCTACAAGCGGTTTCTCGCCGACGTCGAACTCGACAGCGGCGAGACCATTACCGCCCATGTGGCGAACCCCGGCTCCATGATGGGGCTCAACGCGCCGGGCTCGAAGGTCTGGCTTTCGCAATCGGACAATCCCAAACGCAAGCTCAAGTATTCATGGGAGCTGCTCGAAGTGGACGGCGCGCTGGTGGGCATCAATACCGCCCATCCCAACAAGCTCGGCCAGGAGGCCATCGAAAACGGCACCATCAAGGAGCTTCAGGGCTACGGCTCCTTACGCCGCGAAGTGAAGTACGGCAAGAACTCGCGCATCGACATTTTGCTGGAAGACGGTGCGGACGGGCGCCCCGCCTACGTTGAGATCAAGAACGTGCATCTTTCGCGCAAGCCGCCCCTTGCCGAGTTTCCCGACAGCGTGACCGCGCGCGGCGCCAAGCACCTTGCCGAGCTCGGCGACATGGTGGAGGCGGGGCACCGGGCCGTCATGCTCTATCTCGTCCAAAGGGGCGACTGCGACCGCTTCGCCCTCGCCGCCGACATCGACCCCACTTACGCGGAATCCCTCGATTTGGCCCGGAAAAGAGGGGTGGAAGTGCTGGCCTATGGCTGTACCATTAGCCCTTCCTACATAAACGTGGCGCAACCTCTTACGCTTGCTCTTACGCTTGACCTCTAAGCGCGGAATGTGAGACGGGAGCGCCACCGGACCCGGGATGCCCCAAGCGAGTTCGAGCCTTGATGAATATGATGGAAAACGCGCAAGTCGAAGCCCTGCCCCGCGGGCAGGTGCGCATTCACGCGGCCGAAGACTTCGAAGGGATGCGCGCGGCGGGTAAGCTTGCCGCCGAAACCCTCGACATGCTCGTGCCCGAGGTCGCGCCGGGGGTGAGCACCGATCATCTCAACACGCTTGCGCATGATTTTATTTGCGATCATGGCGCCGTGCCCGCGCCGCTTTTTTATCGCGGGTTTCCCAAGTCCATTTGCACCTCGATCAATCACGTGGTCTGCCACGGCATCCCAGGCGAGCGCACGCTTAAAGACGGCGACACGCTGAATATCGATATCACCGTCATTCTTGACGGCTGGCACGGTGACACCAGCCGCATGTATTGGGCGGGCGAGCCGAAGATCAAAGCGCGGCGCCTTACGGACATAACGTTTGAGGCCATGTGGAAGGGGATCGAAGCCATCCGCCCGGGCGCCACCGTGGGCGACATCGGCCACGCCATCCAGACATTTGCCGAGGCCGAGCGATGCTCTGTTGTCAGAGATTTCTGCGGCCACGGCCTTGGGCGCATTTTTCACGAGCCGCCCAACATTCTGCATTACGGAACCCCCGGCGAAGGCCAGACCCTGAAGGAAGGTATGTTCTTCACCGTCGAGCCCATGATCAATCTGGGCAAATGGCAGGTCAAAATGCTCAACGACGGCTGGACCGCGGTGACCAAAGACCGCTCGCTTTCCGCGCAGTTCGAGCACGCAGTCGGCGTGACCGCCGATGGCGCGGAAGTGTTCACGCGCTCGCCCCAGGGCCTCGATCGCCCACCCTACTCCGTATAAGGACCAAATGCCGGTGGGGGAGAAACCGCACTACACCGGCCACCGTCAGCGCCTGCGCGAGCGGTTCCTGAAAGCCGGCAATGACGGACTGCAGGATTATGAGCTTCTGGAGCTTGTTCTCTTCCGCGGCATTCCCCGGCGGGATATAAAACCGCTCGCCAAAGACCTGATCGAAACATTCGGCAGTTTTGCGGAAGTCGTCAGCGCGCCCGTCGAGCGCTTGCGCGAAGTGGACGGCCTTGGCGAGGCGGCCATTACCGAGCTTAAGATCGTGCAGGCGGCGGCGCTCAAGCTCAGCCAGGCGCGGGTGCTCAACCGGCCGGTCTTGCGGTCATGGGCCAAGGTGATTGAATACTGCACTGCCTCCATGGCCTATGGCGACACGGAACAGTTTCGCGTGCTCTTCCTCGATCACAAACACACGTTGGTCGCCGACGAGGTGCAGCAGAAGGGCACGGTCAATCACACGCCGGTTTATCCGCGGGAGGTGGTCAAGCGCGCGCTCGACTTGGGCGCCTCCGGCATTGTGCTTGTGCACAATCACCCCTCCGGCGATCCCACCCCTTCCCGCGCCGATATCGACATGACGAAAGAAGTGGAAGAGGCGGGCCGGGCGCTCAAGATCCAGCTTATCGATCATCTGGTCATTGGCCGCGGCGCGCATGTGAGCTTCCGCGAGGCGGGGCTTTTATAATCCTTGAATTCTTGATGGGGATGACACGAATGTGCCCCGCCCCGCCCCTTGGCGGACTTGGCGGGCATGGCGCGCACCATTATGCTTGCCGTTGGCGGAGAGGAAGGAAAATCTCATGTCAGTACGTCTGGTCGGCGCGCTCATCGCCGCGCTCTTCTTCGCAATGCCCGTTGCCCATGCGGAAAACGAACTGCGCTGGGCCAGCCGGGGCGATGCACTCACCTTCGACCCCCACGGCCAAAACGAAACGCCCACCATCACATCGCTGACGCAGGTTTATGAAACGCTCGTCAGCCGCGATGCGGAACTTGCTATGATCCCGCAGCTCGCCACCTCGTGGGAGATCGTCGAGCCCACCGTGTGGGAGTTTCAGTTGCGCGAGGGCGTCACCTTCCATGACAGGAGGCCCTTTACCGCCGAGGATGTCGTCTTTTCCATCGACCGCGCCAAGCGCGACCCTTCCGACTTTCGCAATCTGCTTACAAGTGTCACCCACGCAGAAATGGTGTCCGATCACCTTGTGCGCATTCACACCAGTGTGCCCATGCCGCTGCTGCCCGCGAACCTCACCAACGTTTTCATCATGAGCAAGTCATGGGCCGAGGAATACGGCGTCGTAAACGCCCAGGATTTCGACGCAGGGGATGAGAACTACGCCGTGCGCCACGCCAACGGCACCGGGCCCTTTATCCTGGAGCTGCGTGAGCCCGACATCAGAACCGTCATGGTGCGGAATGATTCTTGGTGGGGGCTCCAAGTGTTCGAACCCCACAATATCGACCGTATCGTTTACACTCCGATCTCGAACGATGCGACGCGCATTGCCGCGCTTCTTTCCGGCGAAATTGACTTCGTGCTCGACCCGCCGGTTCAGGACCTGCGCCGTATCGAGGCCGCGCCCAGTCTGCGCGTCGAGCAGACGCCGCAA
>JANQLJ010000113.1 GCA_028280665.1 Alphaproteobacteria bacterium | reverse complement strand
GGCGAGGGCCGTCACCATATTCACCGCCGCCTTGGCCGAGCGGTAGATATACGCCCCTTGCCCCTTGCGGCCGATGGAGCCCATGTAGCTCGAAACGGTCATGATCTTCTTCTCATCGCTTGCCACCACATTGTCCGCAAAGGCCGCGATCATGCGGAAGGGGCCGATGGTGTTCGCTTCAAGGCATGCGCGCCACTCATCGAAGTCGATATTGTCGAGCCCTTGCTTCTTGCCGCCGCCGACGCCCGCGTTGTTGATCAGGTGATCGATGGGCGCGTCGCCCAGTTCCGCCTTGAGCGCGGCAACGCTGTCATCGCTTGTCACATCCAGCGCGTGAACGGAAACCGCGTCGTGGCCCTTGGCGATAGCGGTAAGGTCCGCCGCGCCGCCAGGATCGCGGCAACAGGCGAGAACCCGCGCACCGTCTTCCGCATACTGACGGACAAACTCAAGCCCGATGCCGCGATTGGCGCCGGTGATAAGAACCGTGATCATGATGCGTCTCCTTCCTCTGTTTTTGTTGCGTTTCCATACCCGCCACCACCGGGGGTCTCAATGGTGATTCTGTCGCCGGCTTTAAGGTCGGCGCGGTCCGCGTGGCGAAGCTCCAGCATCGAGCTGTCCGCGCGAGTGACAAATGTCCGCCCCACCGCGCCAGGGCCGCCGCCCGCCGCGCCAAAGGGCGGAACCATGCGGTGGCCGGACAGGATGGCCGCTTCCATGTCTTCGAGGAAAAAAAGCGTACGGCGGACGCCGTTGCCGCCTTTGTGCGCGCCCGCGCCGCCGGAGCCTTCGCGGATTGCGAACTCCTCGACGCGCACGGGATAGCGCCATTCGAGCACTTCAGGGTCCGTCAGCCGCGAATTGGTCATGTGCGTGTGCACCGCGTCCGCGCCATCGAATGTCTTCCCTGCGCCCGCGCCGCCGCAGATGGTCTCGTAGTATTGGACCTGATCATTGCCGAAGGTGAGATTGTTCATGGTGCCTTGGCTGGCGGCGACAGCCCCCAGTGCGCCGAACAGGCAATCCACCACCGCTTGGCTGGTTTCCACATTGCCCGCAACTACCGCGGCGGGCTTTGCCGGGTTGAGCATGGAGCCTTCAGGCACCACTAACTTGAGCGGAATAAGACACCCGGCGTTGAGCGGAATGTCGTCAGCCACCAGGCAGCGGAACACATAAAGCACCGCCGCGTGCACCACGGGCAAGGGGGCATTGTAATTGGTGGCAAGCTGCGCGCTTGTTCCTGTGAAATCAATGGTGGCGCTGCGCTCAGTGTGGTTGAGGGTGATCTTCACCTTGATCTCCGCACCGTCGTCCATGGCGTAGGTGAATGCGCCGTCTTTCAGCGCGCCGATCACCCGCCGCACCGCCGCTTCTGCATTGGCCTGCACGTGGGCCATGTAGGCTTGCACCGTGCCGAGCCCGAACATGGCCACCATGCGGCGCAGTTCCTGAATGCCTTTTTCGCACGCCGCCACTTGGGCCTTGAGATCGGCAATGTTCTGATCCGGGTTACGCGCGGGGTAAGGCCCTTTGGTGAGTACGCCGCGCAATTCGCTTTCCAGAAACTTGCCGCCGCGCACCAGCAACATGCGGTCAAGGTGCGCGCCTTCCTCGTCGATGGTGCGCGAATGGGGCGGCATGGACCCGGGCATGATTCCGCCCACATCCGCGTGGTGCCCGCGCGCGGCGGTGTAAAACAAAAGCTCGCGTCCGCTCTCGTCGAACACGGGCGTCACCACGGTAATGTCGGGCAGGTGCGTGCCGCCCTTGTACGGGTCGTTGAGCACATAAACGTCGCCCGGGCGCATGGCACCCGCGTGCTTGCCGATCACCGCCTTCACGCTGTCGCCCATGGAGCCGAGATGCACCGGCATGTGCGGTGCGTTGGCGACGAGATCGCCGCGTGCGTCGAACACCGCGCAAGAAAAATCAAGCCGCTCTTTTATGTTCACCGAGCTGGCGGTCTTTTCCAGGGTCACGCCCATTTGTTCGGCAATGCTCATAAAGAGATTATTGAAAATCTCCAGCATGATCGGGTCGGCGGCAGTGCCTACCTCGCGGCGGGCGGGCAGGGGGGTAACGCGCTTCATGTGGATATGGCCGAGCTTCGTGACTTCCGCTTGCCAGCCGGGCTCGATCACGGTGGTCGAATGGGGCTCGGTGATGAGCGCGGGGCCGGGGATTTCATCAGCAGGCTGAAGGTCCGTGCGCTGGTAGAGGTTTGCCTCCCGCCACTTGCCTTCGGCGTAGATTTGGGCTTGCGAGACCGGTTTGAGCGCGCCCGAACTTCGCGGTGGCAGTTCGTCTTCCCCGCCCTTATGGGCCAGTCCCGCGGCCTCCACCGACACCGCTTCAAGCACCAGCGCGCGGCCCGGCTCGGCAAACCCGAACTGCCGGGCATGGGCGGCGGCGAAGCGCTCGCGCATCTCGTCAAGGTTGCCCGTGTCCACAAACAGCGCCGTGTCGCTGCCTTCGTAGCGGATATGCGCGCGGGTGGTGACGGTGATGTTCTCGGCGGGAACGCTCTGGCTGGCGACCTCGGCACGCGCGTCTTCTTGAAGCCGCGCGGCGATGCGATTGAACTCAATGATGGCGTCCTGATCCAATGTGCGTTCCACCGCCTGCTCGCGCAGCGCGCGGATGTCGGCGAGGCCCATGCCGTAGGCGGACAAAAGCCCCGCGAGCGGGTGGATCAGAATGTCGCTCATGCCCAGCTTGTCGGCGACGCGGGCCGCGCATTGCCCGGCCGCGCCCCCGAAACAAGCAAGCGTGTAGCGCGAGACGTCATAACCGCGCGCGGTGGAAATCTTCTTGATGGCTTGCGCCATGTTCTCAATGGCGATTTCGAGACAGCCGTCGGCGACCGCTTCCTTAGGCTGACCCAACTGTTCGGCCAGCCTCTCGAACGCCTCGTGCGCAGCATTCGCATCCATCGCTTGGTCAGCGCCGGGCCCAAAAATCCTCGGGAACATGTCCGCCTGGATGCGGCCGGTGACGAGATTGGCGTCGGTGACGGTGAGCGGCCCGCCCTTGCGGTAGCACGCTGGCCCCGGGTCCGCGCCCGCCGAATGAGGCCCCACGCGCAGCCGCGCGCCGTCATAATGGATGATCGATCCGCCCCCCGCCGCCACCGTGTGGATCGAAAGCATGGGCGCGCGAATGCGCACGCCGGCGACTTCCGACGCGAAGGTGCGCTCATATTCCCCATTGTAGTGGGAGACATCCGTGGAGGTGCCGCCCATGTCAAAGCCGATGACTTGCTCCGCCCCGGCAAGGCTTGCGGTTTTCACCATGCCCACCACGCCGCCCGCGGGACCGGAGAGGATTGCGTCCTTGCCTTGGAAAAGGTCGGCGCGGGTGAGCCCGCCATTCGACTGCATGAAATAGAGCGGCGCATTATTATTCTTCGCGCCCGCCATCTCCCCCGCCACATGGCCGATATAGCGCCGCAGGATGGGCGAAAGGTATGCGTCCGCCACCGTGGTATCGCCTCTCCCGACGAATTTCATCAGGGGGCTGACCTCGTGGCTGGCGGACACCTGCGCGAACCCCACGTCGCGGGCGAGATCGGCCACCAGGGCTTCGTGGTCGTGAAAGCGGTAGCCGTGCAGGAAACAGATCGCCGCCGCCTCGAAGCCGTCCGCCTTGGCTTCTTCAAGCACGGTGCGCGCCACCTCAAGGTTCGGGGCGCGCAACACCTCGCCCCCGGCCGAGACGCGCTCGTCAATTTCGATAACCAGGCCATAGAGTTGTTCGGGTTTGCGGATGTGAAGGTCGAAGAGCCGGGGGCGGTTCTGATAGCCGATCTTGAGCTGATCGGCGAAGCCCTTGGTCGTCACGAACACCGTGGCCGCGCCCGCCCGTTCGAGCAGCGCATTGGTGGCGACGGTGGTGCCCATCTTGACCGCGCCCAGCAGCTCCGAAGGGATCGCCGCGCCCGCATTGAGCCCAAGAATGCGGCGGATGCCTTCGGTGGCCGCATCGGCGTAGTGGCCGGGGTTTTCCGAAAGCAGCTTGCGCGTATGCAAGGTGCCGTCCGGCGCGCGCGCCACCACGTCCGTGAACGTTCCGCCCCGGTCGATCCAGAAATCCCATTTGCCGTCGGTCATAGGGGTTGAGAGATGCTGCCTGTCCTTTGGGCTCGTATTGGCGGGCATCCTACATTATCTAAGGAGCTAGATGTCGATCTGGGGAAAAATTGCCGGCGTTGGTTTGGGCGCTGCCCTGGGCGGGCCCATCGGCGCGCTGATTGGCTTGGCCGCCGGTCACGCCATGGACCGCAGCATGGAGGGCGCGGGCGGCATGGGGGAAGGTCCTGTGCGCGGGGCCGAGGCCTCCGTCGCCTTTACCGTGGGCGTCATCGCGCTGGCGGCCAAGATGGCCAAGGCGGATGGGCAAGTGACGCGCGTTGAGGTCGATGCCTTCAAGCAAATGTTCCATGTGCCGCCCGCGGAGGCGAAAAACGTGGGCCGCATCTTCGATCTCGCGCGGCAGGACGTGGCGGGGTTTGAGGCCTATGCCAAACAGATCGCGCGGTTGTTCCGCGACCGGCCTTCGGTGCTTGAAGACCTGCTCGACGGGCTTTTCCGCATCGCCATGGCGGACGGGATTTATCACCCCAGCGAGGACACCTTCCTGCGCCGGGTGGCGGAGATTTTCGGCTTCGGCGAGCACGACTTTCTGCGCATCAAGGCGAGCCATTTGGGGCCCGACGGCGCGGACCCGTTCACGGTGCTCGGCGTCGCCCATGACGCGAGCGAAGAAGACATCCGCAAGGCCTATCGCCGCCTTGTGAAAGAAAACCACCCGGACACCCTGATCGCCCAAGGGGTTCCGGAAGAAATGATCGAAACCGCGACAGAAAAAATCGCCGCCATTAACGATGCCTATGACCGCATCTCGAAAATGCGCGGGTTTAATTAATCTTTGCAAAGACTATTCGCGCCCCGCGCACGATTGAAACCGCCGCAGCGGTCATTCGCATATCTTTATGTCTAAGGTGGGCCGCCAATTCGCCTGCCGCATCCCTGCCATGCGGGCGGGCACGCTTATTTGTTTCGCTGGGGCCCGCGGGATCGCGTAAGCTGCCCTTCAAACGATACTTCCAGCATGATGGAGCGCCCCGCGCGTGACCCCGCAGCACATTCTTCTTCTTATTGGCATCTCCATGGCCTGGGGCATGAACTTCGTCATGGCGAAGCTGGGGCTATCGGAATTTCCGCCACTGCTTTTCACGACACTGCGCTTTGCCGTGATCGCCGTGCTACTGGTGCCGTTCCTCAAGCTCGCGCGCGGGCAGATGCGCGAGGTGGTCATCATCGCGCTCACGGCAGGAGCGTTTCACTTTGCCCTCATGTTCAGCGGCATTGCCCTGACCGATGCCTCCGTCGCCGCGGTGGTGGTACAGCTCAATGTGCCCTTCGCCACGTTTCTTTCCATCATTTTTCTGGGTGAGGTGGTGGGCTGGCGGCGCTGGCTCGGCTTGGCGCTTGCGTTCGGCGGAGTGACTTTCATCAGTTTCGATCCGAAGGTTTTTTCCTACATCCTCGGCGTGATCCTGGTCGCGGGCGGCGCCTTTTCCATGGCCGTCGCCATGATCTTCATGCGCCGCATCGAAGGGGTGGGGGCCATGCAGCTTCAGGCCTGGCTCGCCAGCATCAGCGCGCCGCTGTTGCTGCTCATGTCTCTCGGCGCCGAAAGCCAGCAGCTCGAAGCCATCATGACCGCGCCCCTGTGGTCTTGGGGCACGGTTCTTTATTCGGCGCTGCTCGCCAGCATCTTCGGTCACGCCGCCATGTATCATCTGATCCAGCGCTACGAGGTCTCGCTGGTCGGCCCCATGATGCTGCTCGCGCCGGTCATGGGGATCATCTTCTCCGTCAGCCTTT
>JANQLJ010000078.1 GCA_028280665.1 Alphaproteobacteria bacterium | reverse complement strand
CAGAAGTCGATAAGCTCTCCGGTTTCAAGATCACCGGCCAGCATCTGGATCGCTTGCTCAAGCTGAAGATCGCGCGGGTTGCCGTCCTCATCGAGCGGGATTTGAGGTTCTTCGGCTTCCGACACCTCTTCCGGCGTGGTGCCCTCTTCCGCTGTTTCATCGCCCTCTTCGTTTTCCAGGTGATTCGGAAGATCGGCCTCGCTCACCCGCTGCTGCCCTGCGGGGCGCACGCCGGTGGGATAGATCTCCACATCGGGCACGATGCCCACCGCCTGGATCGACCGGCCCGCGGGCGTGTAGTAGCGCGAGGTGGTAAGGCGCAAGGCCCCGTCCGCGCCGCCCGACAGCGGAATAATGGTCTGTACCGAGCCCTTGCCGAAGGATTGAGTGCCCACCAGCGTCGCGCGCGCGTGATCCTGCAAGGCGCCGGCGACAATCTCCGACGCGCTGGCCGAACCGCCATTGATCAGCACAATGACCGGCGTGCCGCTGGTCATATCGCCCCGGCGGGCGTTGTAGCGCTGGGTGTCGGCCGGATCGCGGCCCCGGGTCGATACCACTTCGCCGCCGTCAAGGAAGGCGTCGGAGATATTGATTGCCTGTTCAAGCAAACCGCCCGGATTGTTGCGCAAATCAAGCACGTAACCGGCAAGCGGCTCCTCGGCGTCATCGCGGAGATCGCGAATGGCCCGGCGGACGCCCTCGGCGGCGCGTTCGCTAAAGGTGGTTACGCGAATGTAGCCCACGTTCCCGTCATCGCCTTCGATGCGCGAGCGTACGGCCTGCAATTCGATCACCTCGCGGACGATGTCAACGTCAAAAGGATCAAGGCCCTCGCGCACGACGGTAATGGTGATCGGCGAGTTGGGTTCCCCGCGCATCAGGTCGATGGCCTCATTGAGGGTCATGCCCTGGATCGGCGTGCCGTCGATTTGAACAATCAGATCATTGGCCTGAATGCCCGCGCGGTCGGCGGGCGTGTCATCCATGGGCGAGACCACCCGCACCACGCCGAGTTCCTGGTCCAACGTGACCTCGATGCCAAGCCCGCCATATTCGCCGCGGGTTTGAATCTGCATCTCTTGAAAGTTGCGCGCGCTCAAATACCCCGAATGCGGATCGAGCCCCGAGAGCATGCCTTGCACGGCATCTTCAATAAGCTGCACGTCCTCGACCTCGGTGACGTAGTCAGCGCGCACGCGCTCGAAAATCTCACCGAACAAGTTGAGCTGGCGATAGGTTTCGGAATTGGCCGCCACGGTTGGCGTGGGCGCGGTCAGGGACCAGGAAAGCGCAAAGCCCAGAAGCGCCGCCGCAACGAAGGTCGCGATGTATGCTTTTTTCATGATCCGTCCACTCTCCATTGGTCTTCCCGGAACCAGGGCAGCGGATCGACCGGCTCGCCCTCTTCCCGCATCTCCAGGTAAAGGATGGGTCCCCCTTCCTCTACCGCCTCGGCCGATACGGCCCAGCGCGTCATATTCGGCGCTAATGTTTCACCGCCCATTATGCCTACAGGTTCGCCTGCGAGCAATTGCTGGCCCACCACGCCATCGATGCGCGCAAGGCCTGACAGAAGAATAAGATACCCATCTCCCGGCGACAGGATCAACAACTGCCCATAGCCCCTGTAAGGCGCGGCAAACACAATCTCGCTATCAAATGGGGCGGTAATACGGGCGCGCGGGCGGGTGGCAAGGGCCACACCTTGGCTGTGAGTGCCGGGTTCAAGGGTATCGCCGAACCGCGCAAGAACCCGTCCCACGGCGGGTAACCTGAGGTTCCCCCGGGCCTGCACGAAGGGATTTACCACACGCGCCATATCAGGGGAGGGACGTAACGAAGGGCCGACGGTTGCGCCGCCGCGCGTTAACCGGTTAAGCAATCCGCGTAAATTTTCTGCCTGGGCGGCGTAGTGCGCGATGCGCGCGCGCTCGGCCTCCACATTTTCAGCAAGCTCGCGGGTCACCGCTTCGCGGCTTGCGATCAGCTCATCAAGCGCGGTTTCTTCCTCTGCCAATGCTTCGGCGGTGATAACAAGATCGGCTTGCTCCCGTTCAATGGCATCGCGCACTGCCGTCAGGGCATCGAGTTGGGCGCGGAGGTTCACCACCTGCGTTTCAAGTTCAGGTAGTATGGCGCCCAGCAACATGGCCGACCGGGCCGCATCTACCGCATCGCCGGGCTGGACCAGTAGCGCTGGCGGCTTATTCCGCTCAACGTTTTGCAAGGCGGCCAGAATATCCGTAAGCACCACGCGGCGGCGATCAAGATCGGCCAGGGTGACCGCTTCTTCCTCCTGCAAGGAGGTAAGGCGGTCTTCGATCCCCGCCATGCGGCGCTCCAGGGTTTGAACTTCAAGCGCGACTTCGACGGAACGCTCGCTCATGGCAGCAAGCTCTTGGGTCAGGCGCTGGTATTCGGCTTCTTGTTCCTGGACGCGCTCCTCGCCTTGTTCGATTTGCGCTTCGAGTTCCTCAAGGCGTTCGGCGGGTTCGCTTTCCTGGGCGAGGGCCGGCGCGCAAAGAAAGAGCACGAGGAAAGCGGAAAGCAGGTTATTCCGCCGCACGGCCGCCCTCCTTTTGGCGGGCACTGCCCTTAAGCAGCGAGCGGCCCGTCATCTCTTTGGGGGTCGGCATATCCATAAGATCAAGCACGGTCGGCGCAATATCGCAAAGTTTGCCGTCTTTCAGTTGCGCGGGTCTTTCAGCGGCAAGCACAATGGGAACCGGCCGCACCGTATGGGCCGTATGCGGACCATCCGTTTCAGGGTCTGCCATTTGCTCAAGATTTCCATGATCGGCGGTGATAAGAAGCGCGCCCCCTGCTTCGCGCGTTGCCGTCTCAAGGCGTCCGAGACACTCGTCTATGGTTTTAGCGGCTTTCATCGCGGCACCGAGGATACCCGTGTGACCCACCATGTCGGGATTGGCGTAATTGACGACGATAAGGTCGAATTTGCCCGACCCAATGGCCTCGGTGAGTTTGCCGGTAACCTCCGGCGCTGACATCTCGGGCTTCAGGTCATAGGTCGCGACTTTGGGGCTCGGCACCAAAATGCGCTCCTCGCCTTCGAAGACCTGTTCCCGCCCGCCATTTAGAAAGAATGTCACGTGCGCATATTTTTCCGTTTCCGCAATGCGCAACTGTGTCTTGCCGTGGGCCGCCAGCCATTCACCAAGGGTGTTTCTAAGCGCAAGGGGCTCGAAGAGCGCTGGCAGGAAAGCGTCCAGTTCGTCGGAATAAGCCACCATGCCCGCGGTTGCCGCGAAGCGGACGGGCTTGCGCGGGAATTCGGAAAAGCCAGGGTCCACAAGGGCGGTGAGGACCTGTCGCGCGCGGTCGGCGCGGAAGTTGATCATCAACAATCCGTCGCCGTCCTTTATGCCATCAAAGCCGCCGATGACGGTGGGCGTTACGAACTCATCAGTTTCCCCACGCGCGTAAGCCGCCTCGATGACATCGACAGCGGTTTCTGCTGTAATCCCCTCGCCACTGGCAATGGCGGCGTAGGCCTTTGCGGTGCGCTCCCAGTTTTTGTCGCGGTCCATGGCGAAGTACCGTCCCGAGATTGTCCCGATACGGACGGATGGTGTCAGCAGCACATCGCCATTGAATGTCTCAATATAGCCAACGGCACTTTTGGGCGGCGTGTCACGGCCGTCGAGAAATCCGTGGATCCAAACATCGAGACCTTGGTCGGCGGCAATCTTGGCCGCCGCCGCCATATGATCCTGATGGGAATGAACCCCGCCGGGCGAGAGAAGACCCATGATATGAAGCGCGCCGCCTGACCCCCTCACTTTCTCGATAAGCTCGCAAAGCACAGGATTGGTGGCGAAGCTGCCGCCCGCGATGGCCGCGTCGATGCGCGGCAAATCCTGCATAACCACCCGTCCCGCGCCGATATTTGTGTGGCCTACTTCCGAGTTACCCATTTGCCCATCGGGAAGGCCGACATCGAGCCCGGACGTGGCAATTTGCGCATGAGGCGCGGTGGCCATGAGCCGGTCCCAGTTAGGGGTTTCGGCCAGGGCGATGGCGTTGTTTTCGGTTTCCTCCCGGATCCCCCATCCATCAAGGATGCAAAGGACCACGGGCCGTGGGGCATGGCTCATTCAGATTTCCTTATGAAGGCCAAGGAGCGGCCAACATATAGGGCCGGAAGGGGCGCCGTCTATCCATTTGGGCCCGCTCACCCCTCCCGGTGATAGGGGTGGCCGGTGAGGATCGCGACGGCCCGGTAGAGCTGTTCGGCAAGCATGGCACGCACCAAGAGGTGCGGCCATGTGGCCTTGCCGAAAGCGAGCGTTGCGTCCGCGCGGGCGCGCACCTCGTCACCGTGGCCGTCCGCGCCGCCAATGAGGAAGGCAAGCGCGGGCGCCCCTCGGTCGCGCTGTTCTGCGATCAGATTTGCGAGCGCCTCGCTCGTCATTGAGGTTCCCTTTTCATCAAGTGCAATAAGGGTTGCACCCGGCGGTGTTGCAGCGAGCAGAAGCTCGCCTTCACGGCGCTTCAGTTCCGCGGGCGGCAGCTTTTTTCGCTCAGTGACTTCCGTGAGCCCGGCGCCGGTAATGCCAACTTGCCCGCCAATGGCGCGGGCGCGGTCAAGATAGTGCTCTGCAAGAGCTTGTTCGGGCGAGGCCTTGCTCCGCCCCGCCGCGCAGATGAGAAGTTTCATGGGGCCCCGCGCCCTTACAAGGCGGAGTGTTCGGCCGGCAGCTCGACCGACCACATGCGTTCGATCTTGTAGAACTCGCGCACCTCGGGCCGGAACACGTGAACAACGATATCGCCCGCATCAATCAGCACCCAGTCCGCATACGGAAGACCTTCCACTTGCGCGCGGCCAAATCCCGCTTCTTTGAGCGCGCGCAAAAGATGGTCGGCCATGGCGGCAACATGACGCTGGGACCGCCCTGAACAAATCACCATGGCGTCGGCCATGGGGCTTTTGCCCTTAAGGTCGATGGTGACCACGTCTAGCGCTTTGTCGTCTTCGAGGGAGGTGAGTATGACCGGCAGCAAAACGTCGCCGCCCGGTTCATCTGCTGCGTTTCGAGCAAGCGTTTCCGCCGTGCTCTCGGTGGAGTTGGTGTTCAGCGTCGGCTCCTTCCGCTAACGGCACTTCAGACAAGATAAGACGCGGCGGAAGGATATGTGGCTGATCGTTTTGCTAACGCCTTGCGGCATGCGCCGCCCAATCTCCCTTCACGTCTTGGGTCGCGTCTGAAACGCGGGGCCAGGCCCTTCAGGGCCCGAACTTCAAGTCTAGCATGCTTTGCGCATTTGCCCAGTGTCTCTATTGCCTCAGTTGGCTGGGGAATCAATGCCCGGGTCAGGGCAGTGTAAGATAATGAAGCGCGAACAACTCGCGCTCATCGGTCCAGAAGTGGCTTGTGTCGAAGCCCGCTTTCCTTGCGATCTCCTGAAAACCGGCGATGGTAAATTTGTGGCTGTTCTCGGTGTGGATGGTCTCGCCCGGCGCGAAGGCAAAGTCTTTGCCGCCCACGCGAATAGTTGTGGAGCGCGTTGCTCTCAGGTGCATTTCGATACGGTTCAGGTCCGTATTGTAAATCGCCTCATGGGCAAAGGCATCCAGATCCACCTCGGCGGCGAGTTCGGCCTTCATGCGTTCCAGCAAGTTGAGATTGAACGCCTCGGTTACGCCGCCCGCATCGTTATAGGCCGCAAGAAGAATCTTCTCATCCTTCTGCAAGTCCGTCCCGATAAGAAAAGCGCCGCCGGGTTCAAGCAAGCCGGCCGCGCGCTGTAAAATCTCCTGCGCCACGGGGGGCTCAAAATTGCCGATGGTGGAGCCGGGCAGGAAGCCGAGCCGCCGCCCTTGGCTTACGAGCGCGGCTTCGGGCAAGTGGACCGGCGCCAGAAAATCGGCGCAGATCGCCCCCACTTTAACGCTCGGGTATTGCCGCCCGATCTCGGCTGCCGCCGCTTTCAGATGCTCGCGGCTGATATCGATGGCGATGTACTCAGCAGGGGTCTCAAGGGCGTCGAGAACCTTGCGGATTTTCCAGCTTGATCCCGACCCCCATTCGATGACGATGGCATCGGGCCCGGTCATGTTTGCGACGTCCGGCAACACGCGGTCGAGCAGTTCAAGCTCCGTGCGCGTAATGTAGTATTCCGGCGTCCGGCATATCTCATCGAAAAGCGCCGAGCCTTTTTGGTCATAGAAGTACTTGGGCGAGATAGACTTTTGATCGCGCGACAGGCCCGAGATTACATCCGCCAGGAAATCATCCGTAGGCGGCTCATAATCAGCGAAAAAGTGCAAGTGGTCTTCATCCCCTTCGTTGGGATGTTTTGTCTTGGGCAGCATGTCCAATCTGATGTTTGAGGCTCGCAAGGGGTTTCGGCGACGGGCATCCTAACGGACGGTGGCAGGTGTTCAAGGGCCGGGACTTACCATTCGCCCTTGCCGCGGATTTGTGTCGCCGATGCGGGATGAAGCGGTATGGGAAGAAATACCCATGCCGGCGGTTCCTGATCGGGCAGAAGGCGCGCATCCTCGTGGGAGAGGCGGTATTTCTCAAAACGCTTGGCTGCCTTGCCCAAGGGCGCCGCCCGCTCAAAGCCGGGCCGCGCCATCACCGCGACGGGAATGTTCTGCATAATCCATTCCCATTTTTTCCACGCGGGCAACTGCACCAGGTTGTCGGCGCCCATGATCCAGACGAAGCGCAAATCCGGTCCCGACCCCAAGAGCTGCATCAACGTGGCGGCGGTATAATATGTGCCGAGCTTGACCTCGATGTCAGTCACGCGAATGGCCGGGTGCTGCGCCGCCGCTTGTGCCGAGGCGAACCGCTTCTCAAAAGGCGCCATTCCTTTTTGCGGCTTTAACGGGTTTTGCGGCGAGACGAGCCACCAAACCTGGTCGAGCCCGATGCGCGTGATCGCCTCCTTGGTGATATGAAGGTGGCCTTCGTGCGCGGGGTTGAACGAGCCACCTAAAAGCCCTACGCGCAGGCCGGGGGCGAGCGGCTCGCCCATAAGCGCCGCAAGGCTATGGCGGGTCAGGGCCGCCATTGGGCCTGCTCCTCAATTGCGGGCTGTTGAGCGCGGGACTTGAGGATGATGCCATAAAGCTCGCGCAGCACATCTTGCACACCGGCGCCCGAAACGCCCGATAGGGCGTATACGGAATGATCGCAAGATTTTTCAAGAGCTGCGCGTTTGTCGGCGATGACCTCTTCGGTAAGTGCGTCGATCTTGTTAAGCGCGACCAACTCTTTCTTCTTCCACAGCCCGTGACCATAGGCTTCAAGCTCGCGGCGCACGGTGGTGTAGGCCCCGGCCACATCTTCGAGGGTTCCATCGACCAGGTGAAGCAACACGGCGCAACGTTCCACATGGCCGAGGAACCGGTCGCCGAGCCCCGTTCCCTCGTGCGCGCCTTCAATAAGACCCGGAATGTCCGCAAGCACAAAACCGTCCGCATCCACCGTCACAACACCGAGGCCCGGATGAAGCGTCGTGAACGGATAATCCGCAATTTTGGGCTTTGCCGCCGACACCGCGGCGAGGAAAGTGGACTTGCCTGCGTTGGGAAGGCCGACAAGTCCCGCATCGGCAATGAGTTTGAGCCGCAGCCACACGGTCATCTCAATGCCTTCTTGGCCGGGGTTGGCGTGCCGGGGCGCCTGATTGGTCGCGCTTTTGAAATGCGTGTTGCCGAAGCCGCCATTGCCGCCCTTGGCGAGTAAGCAGCGGTCGCCCACCTGCGCCAAGTCGGCAATCAGCGTCTCATTATCGTCTTCGAAGATTTGCGTGCCTGCCGGCACTTTTAGCACCACATCCGCGCCCGCTTGACCCGAACGGTTCCGCCCCATGCCGTGGACCCCGGTGCCCCCTTTGTAGTGCTGCTGGTAGCGGTAGTCGATCAAGGTGTTGAGGCCGTCCACCGCCTCGACCCACACATCTCCGCCCTTGCCGCCGTCGCCCCCGTCGGGGCCGCCGAATTCGACAAACTTTTCCCGCCGGAACGAGACGCACCCGGCCCCGCCATTGCCCGAGCGTACATAGACTTTGGCCTGGTCCAGAAACTTCATGGGGCGGGTTATCTCAGGAAAGAGGGGGCAGGGGCAATGCCCCGCCCGCCTCTGATCCGTATGGTCACTCCGCCGCGGCCATGGCCGGCACTTTGGTATAGGCCGCCCATTTGGCGCGGGTGAGTTCCATCTCGAGGCTGTCGACCTCGTGGCCGCGGGATTCGCACCAGCGGCGGGCCTCGCCCATATATTCAAAGCCGCAGCGCAGGAGCACCCGCGCCGAGCCTTCGTTGCCGATGAAGTGCCCCGCCTCGATATGGCCCACGCCAAGATCTTCAAAAGCCCAGCGCACGACCTCAGGCGCGGCTTCACTCATATAGCCGCTTCCCCAATAAGGCTCGCCCAGCCAGTAGCCAAGCTCCCACTCGCCGTGCTCGCGCAAGTGAAGGCCAATAACCCCGACAATGCCGTCGAACGGACGGTTCTTTTGAAAAAGCCCGAAAGCATAGCCTTGGCCGAGCGCGGCCTCGCGATGCATTCGCTCAAGCCACTCCGCCGCGCCATTGGCCGGATAGGGCCAGGGAAGCCGGCCAAGCCATTTGGCGATTTCCCAGTTGGCAATCAGCATCTGTACGCCGATCGCGTCAGCCGCTTCGGGTTTGCGTAAAATCAGTCGCCGGGTTTCCAGCTTCAGCTCATCAGTCTGAAGCATCTTTGCCTCCATCGGGGTTTCCAATGCCCCTTACCGGGAGAGATGAAAAAAGGGAGAGATGGCGATCCATCTCTCCCTTGGTGAAGCCTTGCTTCGGATCGCCATCTTCGTGGCGATCTCTATCGCCACTTTTTATTCGGCCGCTACCATGGTCATCGGTTCCACGGAAACGTAGGAGCGACCAAGCTTGCCTTTGTGGAATCGGACTTTGCCTTCCACGGTGGCAAAAATCGTATGGTCCTTGCCAATGCCGACATTGGACCCCGGATGGGTCTTGGTGCCGCGTTGGCGCACGATAATGTTGCCCGGCACGACGTGTTCGCCGCCGAACTTTTTCACGCCAAGGCGCCGGCCTTCTGAATCGCGTCCGTTGCGCGAGGAGCCGCCTGCTTTTTTGTGCGCCATATCTCTTGTCCTTCTGCCCTAAGCCGGAAGGCCTGTGATCTTCACACGGGTCAGTTGCTGCTTGTGGCCCGCTTTGCGGCGATAATTCTTGCGCCGCTTCTTCTTGAAGACAACAATTTTATCGCCGCGTGCTTGCTCGAGAATCTCGGCCGAAACGCTCGCGCCGTCAACAAAGGGCGTGCCGACCTTCGGTTTGCCCTTGCCGCCCACCATCAAAACCTCGCCAAAGGCGATCTTGTCCCCGGCGCCGCCCTTGAGCTTTTCCACCTCGAGGATGTCGTCCTCGCGGACCGTGTATTGCTTGCCGCCTGTCTTAATGACTGCGAACATCGATCTTTTACCTGCCTGTTTTTCGCAGAATTCCGCCCCAAAAGGGCCCGCGCTGGGACCCGGCCCGGCGAAGGCGCGCACTATACTGGCGGGCGGCGCGAAGTCAACCGCTCGGACCCCAGGAATCCGGGGGATTTTCAGCGCTCCGGGGCGCCTGGGCCAAGGCCCGGCAACATGACCAAGCTTTAACTTGCCGCGAGGCCCGGGCCCGGCGAGGCTTAGCCACGGGCGAGCCGCACTCGCCGCCAACAAGCCAGAAATGGCGTGCCGGAAATGAGGGGCCGGTTATGAAGTCAGGACTATCGATCGCCGTTCTTCTGACCGTCCTTCTGGCCGGCAATGGGGCTGCGCCCGCCCTCGCCGATGCCCCCCGCACCGTGCCCATAGAAATGTCCGACACCGGCCACATCCTGGTGAACGCAAGGGTGAATGGCAGCGGCCCTTACCCCTTTATTGTGGATACGGCGGCGGGCGCCACGGTCTTGTTCGACCCGGTTTCCAGTGCGGCCGGGCTGGAAGATGTCACGATGGACCGGCCGGTGATTATCCAGGGGGTGAATGGCACGAGCGAGGCGCGCCTTGTGGACGTCGGCACACTTCAACTGGGCGCTTGGCAGGTTCCTCTCAGCCGGGCGGTTTCGATCCCCGCCCCATCACACTTGGACGATGTGGCGGGCGTCTTGGGCGCGGACATTCTCTATCGCCAGCCGGTCGGCTTTTCCTTGGGTGAAGGCCGTCTTGATATCTACGAACAGGGTGCGGGCATCGATGAAAGCGCGATGCCCGATGGCGAATGGTTCGCCGTGCCCATAGACGAACGAGGCGGCGAAGGGGTTTTCTTTTGGACTACGTTACTAGTGGATGGTGTGGCGGTCGATGCGGTGATCGACACGGGCGCGCGCCGCAGTGCCATTAACATCGCTGGCGCCCGGGCCCTTGGCAGCGATCCGGCAAACGCCACGCTTGCCGCTGACGAACCGGTAAGGGGCGCGACGGCGCACGAGACGCCGGCTTGGGTCTTACCGGTCACGACCGTGCAGCTGGGCGAGCACGTTTGGGGCAGCCGCCAGTTTACGCTTGCGGATCTTGCCATCTTCGAGGCGATGGGGCGGGTGGGCATTCCCACCATCATTCTCGGCGCGGATTTTTTGGCCGAACAGGACTTTATCATCGATCCGGGCGAAAACGTGCTCTGGGTGCAGAAGCGGCGCTCGGCGGCGCTCGGGTTTATCTCAAGTCCCGCCGTCGAGTTCAGTGGCGCCGGGCAATAGATCGCGGCAGCGCCTGAGGTCTCCCGCCAGTATTTGCGTGCCTGCCCCCTCGCTTACTTCCCTGTTTTGTCGCTTGCTTCATCCCTCGCCTTGTCCCTTGTCTTGTCCCATTGCGGCGGCTTCGCTATGGTCCGCGCCGCCTGATGGGTCACGCGACCCCAAAGATGCGGAGAGGTGCCGGAGTGGTCGAACGGGGCGGTCTCGAAAACCGTTGAGCGCGCAAGCGTTCCGAGGGTTCGAATCCCTCCCTCTCCGCCACGCAGTCTTTGCTTGGAGACACGGTCTCCACTTTTTTCTATAAAAAACCTCCACAATCCCTGAAACTTTGCAGCGCGATGGTCATCTTCATCCGTACTGTAGATGCGGCATTGTGCCGGTAAACGCACTGCCCAAAGTTGAATCTACGCTTCAACCAAATGCCAACAGAGCATGTCTTTAAGTGTGGAAAGACGAATCTAAGATTATTGTCCCTTGAAAGTGGGGCAGTTGAGCGTGTGACAATCGCGCAACATATGTGCGATGTGCATTGCACCACGCCTTATTAGAGGCCGCCAGAAATTGCTCTTCAAGATATGCTCATTGATGGCGGCTTTGCTGCGATTCATAGATCTGCACTCGCGTAATGTGCGCCGCAAACATCTAGCCGGTTTCCATTTCCATATCCCAGTATCAGTTTACGCCCACCCTCTAAAGTGTCACGCTTAACGTTTCTGCAACCAGATATTGCAGGGCGTGATGTCGTTGTCAGAGGGGGAATGAATTGAAAAAGTCGCGCCGATCACTAGCGCTACGCATAGCGGTGATTATTTTGTTGATCATTATCATCCTGTTGTTACTGCGCTTCTGCCAACCTGCGCCTCGACAGATTTCTGCGCCGCACCTGACCGGCGGACGCTTGGTCACGCTTCATCTTGGCGATGCAGTAGTGACGGGGTTTTCCGGAACAATCAGAATTGACGAAGAAGCGAGCAACCCTGTTGATATCGATGCAACATTGCCACCTGGTATATCGCCGACGGATCGTCTCTTTATCGATGTGAACGGCCCTGCTGCGCGCATTTTCGACAATAGCGCGCCTGAATACGTTTGGGATGGTCGGCTGTGGAATGCCCCTTTGCGGCGAACGATTGCAGCAGGCGAAGTAGGGCAGGTGTTTGGCGTTGCGATCGATGATCAGCTATATCCAAACATCTACCTTTCAGCCACATCTGCTTTTGGTCTGAACTTACTGACACCCCCAAACACAGATGAGGCGTACCCGTCGCGCGTGACGACTGGTCGGCCAGGCGCATATTGGATGCCTGGTCAGTTTGGCCGCTCCGGTGGCCCGGGTAGCATTTGGAAGGTAGACGGTCGGACGGGTCGCATTAGCCTCTTTGCCAATCTTGAGATCGAGGGCGTTGCTAGTGGACCTGCGTCACTTGGAAACCTCGCTTACGATCCTGTCCGCCATCAGTTATTTGTTTCGGATTTGTCCACGGGGATGATCCACCGTCTTGATCTCAGCGGCAACGACATAGAGCAGTTTGATCATGGAGTTGTGGGTCGACAGGCTGCGGGACTGACACCGGTCAGTCATGGTGCCGTACCGCCATTAGTTACCGACAGCAATTTTGACACCGAGGATCCCACAACATGGGGCTTTGCGGCGCCTGAGCGCCGCGTTTATGGCCTCGCCTATCACAGGGGTCGTCTCTACTATGCTGTGGCCGGCCCATCGCAAATATGGTCGGTCAGTATACGGACCGACGAAGATAATCCTCGCATACACGGCCGATTTGGAAACGATCCGCGGTGGGAACTGGATCTTCCGGCTGGCTCGCTTCCGGTATCGGATATTGTGTTCATGGATGATGGCCGCATGATCGTGGCCCAGCGCGGTGGCGTGATTGGTTCGTATGATTATACTGACTTTGTTACTAACGAGCCCCCGCGGGTGCTTCGCTATTCGCGCGAGAATCCCGACGTAGCCCTGACGCCAAGCCGGTGGATTCTCGAGCCGGAAGAATATGCCGTCGGATATCAAGACGATCATCGCAATACGGCGGGCAGCGTTGCTCTTGGGTACGGCTATGATGCGTTAGGTCACATCGACTTTGATCAATGCGAGGCAGCGCTTTGGACTACCGGTGACAATTTGCGTGGTTATGAGTACGTCGACCGCGAATTCATTGCTGGCGGACCCTTGGTTGTCCACGGACTGCAGGCCAGCCCTGCCGGGCCAGTGCGCGAATTCAACACTCCGCCCTTGGTAAGTTATTTCGTCGACTACGATGATCGCTTGGACGAAAACACGCACCGTGGTCATATGGGTGGCGTTCGTGTCTATCGCATGTCGTGCGGACGTTATTGTGTAGCGCCTATTGGTGCATTGGGTGGCATTGGCCCGGCGGCCGGTCCGATCGCTGGTACACCCACAGCGCCTGCGACCGGTCCGACATCCACGCCGCCAGGAACAACTCCGCCGGGCACGACCCCGCCTGGAACGCCGCCATGGTGGCTCCCACCGATTGTCTTCTTGCCACCTATTATCGGAGGGGTATCGGACGACGATGATCCGCCCACGGGGCCAAGCTCCGGTACGTGCATGAACATCAGTGGTCAATTCACATGTGACAGCAATACTGGCAATTGGGTCTATTCCGCCGCAGTCCAAGATACGAGCTCCATCGGGATTGATATCCTACGTACGGTTTCACAGACGCCCGGTGTGTCGGTCGCCAATGGTCCTGAGATCTCTACGGCGCCGCCGCCAGCTCTCTTCTCTTTCAGTGGAGCGAGCCCAGGTCAAACTGTTGTTCTCGATGTCTGTGGGTTTAACAACGCCGCCGCAGCCAGTGGTGAGCCATACGATTGCTGCCGACAGACCATCGTCCTGAACATGCCACAGGAGGTTTGTTCAGTACAATGAGGGCTCTGACCAAACCAATCTTATCATTCCTGAGTAGTGCTTGGACCTTCGGTGCGGCTGTCGTGGCCATCGTCGTTCTTGCCGCGACATTTGCCTATCCGAATGCGTGGCCCATTACACTAACCAAGGAAGCGCTGGACGAAAGCGGTAATCCAATTTCCGGCACCCTAACCGTGGGTGACACAATCAACTATGTGTTGAGCTATTCGGGCGCACCTAATTCACCGCCGCTGTCCAATGTCACGATTGACGACGTTCTCAGCCCGAACCAGACCTATGTAGATGGCTCGATCGTCGCACCTCCTGGCTGGTCATGGACAACGCCGCCTTATGCGTCTGGTAATCATACGCAATACAGTCACTCCGGTGGCGCCGCGCCGACCAGCTTTGCGATGAATGTCGCGGTGAGTGGGGTGGGCGAGCAATCGCAGGGGGGAGATGGCACGGTCCCAATACCAGTGGGTAATCGGGTATATGGCATTTATCATTTTAGGAACTATGACCAAGCGAATGTTCCTGGTGCGCAAATCTATTGCTGGAATCTGAGTGATCTTTCTGCCTGCGGTTCTTCATGGCCGCGTTCTTTGGATTCAGGGCCCGACCATCCAGATTTGCGCTCGACAACGAAGAACCCCCGACATCACGTCTGGGCCGGCAGAATCTATTACACCAGTACAAGCTACGATCCTGTAGCTGACGAAACCACACCTGGAATTGGCTGCTGGGATACAGCGACTGAGTCAGCTTGCAACTTCATTCCGGTTTCCGTCACCTGGCCCGGCCAAGTCGGATACTCAATCGGCAGCATGGTTGTGGCAGGAGGCAATGGGGTCGGAAACCACGTGTTTGTTCACGCGGCCGATCAGGTCTTCTGTATTGACGTGACCACCGAGAGCATGTGCTGGGATTCAACAATTCCGGAGGGCCTTACACTGCATTGGAGTCGGGACCTGATTCTTGAACTTGAAGCGAATCCGACACGGCTCTTTGTCTGGGCCGGGGGACCAAACGTGCAGATAAGGTGCCTGAATGTAAGCGATGGTAGCACCTGCAACGGATGGACCTCATCAACGGCTGGCCAGCCCGGCGGCGGGGACAGGCGTGCCCTTTTGTCGGCTGTTCCCAATAGTGCCGGCAACGCCACAGCCGGTGTGTGTCTACACGATGACGGTACGGGTTGGGGTGCGACAGATATCACTTGTGTAAGTGCAGTCGACGGCGCCCCGATGGTATCACCGTTCGCGGCGCCAGCCGTGGAATATATCGGCTATCAAGCCTTTCAGATACCTGGCACGGCTCGTGTCCTTTACCCGAGGGCGGTGCTGCACAATCCAGAGTGCAGAGATTTTTCCAACAATGGAAACCTGTGTGTTGTTTCCGACTTTTCGGCGGAATGGGATGCGACGCCTCCAGCGATGCAAGACTACGGATACGCTGTCGACCCTTCGGCACCGGATGAATGTTTACTTGGGTTGGGTCACGACGGAACTCTTTGGCGCTT
>JANQLJ010000052.1 GCA_028280665.1 Alphaproteobacteria bacterium | reverse complement strand
GAGGTACATGAGGCATCCTCGGATCGCATCCTTCACCCCGACGAACGGGCGGGTGGTGTTGGAGTACTCGAGCCACTGGTTCGCCCGATCGGGATCATTGGCCACGTAGCCCATTAGGTTCGCTGCCTCAAAGGCTGAGCTGGCCACCGTCCAGGACTGCATGATGTACCCATTTAGGGCACAGAGTCCGACCATCCGCAGGTCCTGAAGCACCCGCACACCCAGTGTCGTGTGTACCCGAAACAGTGCCGACCCCGTCGCCGGATCGGGTACCGTCCGCATGGTATCGAAACCAACTGCCTCGACTTCCTTGGAGAACGCAGAGTACCAACGCAGAGCCGGACGCATCCGGGCGCGTTGGATCGATTCCTGCACGAACCAACCAGTCGGACTATCACGCTCTGCACGGCCTGACAGCACCTCCCAGAGAGCCGCTCCTCGCCCCTGGGCGCGTCGTAGGAAGCGTCGGAATCGTCCCACAAACGCCCCCTTTCAAATCCGATCGAACACCGTGCTTTCTAACGGCTCGCGCTTCTGCTGCGCCCCAAACATGTCCACCGCACGCGAAGCACGCGACTCACTCCGTCTACAAGCGACAGCAGCAAGCGCTTGTTGGGAGGCTGCGGTGACGCCATCTTACTGGTAAGATCGAAGAGCAACGAGGCTGTGTTTCTCATGGTCAAGCCGGCTACCACCAAACTGTCCTCCCGCGGGCAGGTCGTGATCCCCGAGGAGATCCGGACGCGGCTCGGGCTCGAGCCCGGCGCGCAGTTCGTCGTCGTGGGTGAGGGGGACGTTGTCGTCCTCAAGGCCCTCAAGCCGCCGAAGATGGCGGACTTCAAGGCCCTTCTCGACAAGGTCCGTGAGTCGGCCGAAGCCGCCGGGATCACTGAGGAAGACGTCGAACGCGCCATCCGCCAGGTACGAAGCAGGAAGTGAGAGTTGTTCTGGACATCAATGTCTTGGTATCCGGAATCTCCTTCGCCGGCGTACCTGGCCAACTCCTTGAGGCTTGGGCCGAAGACAAGTTCGAGCTCGTCCTGAGCCCTGCCATCTTCGACGAGTACCTCCAGACCTGCGCGCGGCTCGCGGCATCTCGCCCTGGAATAGAGTACGACGCAGTGCTCGCTACGATCGTCGGACACGGCACGCTCGTAGCGGATATCGAGTCGGAGGAGACCCTCACGGCGGATCCCGACGACGACAAGTTCATGCTCTGCGCGCTCGCGGCTGGCGCCCTCGTCGTCTCGGGGGATTCCGATCTCCTAGACGTCTCCGGGTGGCAAGGCGTCGAGTACTCATGCCGCGGGCATTCTTCGACCGCCTCGGCGACCCTGCAGCCTCCTAACGGCTCGCGCTTCTGCTGCGCCCCGAAGATGTCGACCGCGTGCGCAGCACGCGACCCAATCCGTCTACAAGCGCCAGCAGCAAGCGCTTGTTAGACAGCGGCCCTCAGCACGCGCGACGTGAAGAACTGCCCCCGCGCCCGCGCGAACGGCACTTCATCGCGCGGGTCAACCGCGAGCTTGTGCGCGACAAGGCGCAAGTCGAAGCCGCGAGCAAAAGCGGCCACGAACAGATTTTCGATGCCCGCGGTGCAGGCCGCTTCAAGGGCGAAGAGCCCGAACCGCGCGAAGGAATGCGGTCCGGCCACATTCCCGGTAGCGGAAATGTTCCGTACTCGTCGCTTCTCAATCAAGACGGCACGGTTAAAGCGCCCGAAGATGTGCGCGCGATCTTTGCTGATGCAGGCCTTGATTTCGACCGCCCGGTGATCACCTCCTGCGGATCGGGCGTGACCGCCTGCATTCTGGCGCTCGCGCTTGAACACCTCGGCAAGACGGACGTCGCGGTTTATGACGGCTCATGGGCCGAATGGGGAACAAGCGGCGACGTGGATGTGGAGACGGGCCCCGGCGCTTAGTGATTCAAAATCTGACTCAAGAACAGCTTGGTGCGCTCGTTCTTGGGATTTTCGAAAAACTCTGACGGCGGGGCCTGTTCGATAATCTCGCCGCCATCCATGAACACCATGCGGTTGGCCACCTGTTTGGCAAAACCCATTTCATGGGTGACCACCAGCATGGTCATGCCGCTTTCGGCCAAATCCACCATCACATCCAGCACTTCGGCGATCATTTCAGGGTCGAGTGCGGAGGTGGGCTCATCGAACAGCATGATATGGGGTTTCATGGCGAGCGCCCGGGCAATGGCGACGCGCTGTTGCTGACCGCCGGAAAGCTGGCCCGGATATTTTTGCGCCTGTTCGGGGATGCGCACCATCTCCAGGTATTCCATCCCGATCTTGTCCGCTTCGGCCTTGGGCATCTTGCGCACGCGGGTGAGCGCAAGGGTGCAGTTCTCAAGCGCCGTCAAATGGGGAAACAGATTGAAGTGCTGAAACACCATGCCCACCTCGCGGCGGATGGTGTGGATGCGCTTCACGTCTTCCGTCAGCTCCACCCCTTCAACGAAGATTTGCCCTTGCTGATGGGTCTCAAGCCGGTTGATGCAACGGATCAGCGTTGACTTGCCCGAACCCGACGGCCCGCAAATGACAATGCGCTCAGCCGGTTCGACTTCCAGGTTGATGTCTTTCAGCACGTGAAACTGGCCGAACCATTTATGCACCCCGACCATTTTAATGGCCGGCGCTTTATCGTTGATGGCTCCGGTCTCACTACCCATGCCTATGCCGCATCCTTGTTTTCAGCGTCGAGGCTGCCTTCCAGCCACAGGGAGTAGCGCGACATGGAAAAGCACACGATCCAATAGACGATCCCGGCGAAGACGTACACCTCGATGGAAAGTCCCTGCCAGTCCGCGTCGGTGACGATGGCCTTCGCCATATTGAGCAGATCGAAAAGCCCGATGATCGCAACCAGCGACGTGTCCTTGAAGAGCGCGATGAAGTTATTGACGATCCCCGGGATCACCGTGCGCAAGGCTTGCGGCAAGATGATATGCCGCATGCTCTGCCAATAGGTGAGCCCCATGGCCTGCGCAGCTTCGTACTGGCCGCTCGAGATCGCTTGCAGCCCCCCGCGTACCACTTCGGCCATGTAGGCGCTTGAAAAAAGCGTCACCGCGATGAGTGCGCGCAAGAGCAAATCGAACTGCACCCCTTGCGGCAGGAAGAGGTTGAGCATGTTCGACGCCATGAACAAAAACATGATCAGCGGCACGCCGCGCACTGTTTCGATGAACGCAACGCACAGCATACTGACGACCGGCAGCGACGATTGCCGCCCCAGCGCAAGCAAAATCCCTAAGGGAAGCGAGGCCGCAATGCCGGTAACGCCAATCACCAGGGTCAGGGTGAAGCCGCCCCAGGCCCCGGTGTGAACCGGCTCAAGGCTCAGGCCCCCCGCCAACAGCCAGTAGGCCAAAAAGGGATAGGCGAGCGAGAACCATACTAGCGCCCGACGGAACGGTGCTTGCGGCGCAAGCCAGGGTGTCACCGCCAGCAGCAGTCCTACGAACACTACATTGAGCCGCCAGGTCTGATCCGAAGGATAAAGCCCGTAGAAGAACTGATTCCAGCGCGCGGTCACCACGGCCCAGCACGCACCGCCGGCGCCCTCGCACGCCTGACGATTTTCGCCGCTGAAAACTGCATCGAAGACAAACCAGCTCAAGAGCGGCGGCACAATGACAATGATGAGCGCCAGGCTTGCGAGCGTGAGGCCCGCGTTCACCCAGTTGCTAAAAAGGTTCTGCCGCAGCCACGCCAACACCCCGACTTCGTTCGGAGGGGGCGGCAGGTCGGGATGAGTTCCCGGTGCGTAGGTTTGCACATCGCTCATGGGTTACCGCTCCACCAGCGCCGTGGCGCGGTTGTACCAGTTCATGAGCAGCGAGATGCTGAGGCTCACCACGAGATAGAACAGCATACTGAGGGCGATGATCTCGATCGCCTGTCCGGTTTGGTTGAGCGAGGTTCCCGCAAAGACGGCAACGATGTCCGGGTAGCCGATGAATACCGCCAGCGATGAGTTCTTGGTGAGATTCAAAAACTGACTTGTGGTCGGCGGCACGATGACGCGCACCGCCTGCGGCAGGATAATGAGATTCATGGTCTGGCCTTGGGTCAGCCCCGACGCGAGCGCCGCTTCGCGCTGGCCCTTGGAAACCGATTGGATGCCCGCCCGCACAATCTCCGCAATGAAGGCAGCGGTATAGACCACAAGCCCCAGCCACAACGCGACCAGTGTATCGGGTACTTGCAAGCCGCCCGAGAAATTGAACCGGCCCGCCTCCGGAATCTCCCAGGTCCAGGGAACGCCCATCGCCAGTATCGCAACAAGCGGCAGGCCCATGAGCAGCGCCGGTACAAGCCAAGGGTAAGGCGCCCTGCCCGTTTCCGCGCGGCGCCCGCGCCGCCACCGGGCCGCAAGAAACGCAAGACCAATCGCCACAATTGCCACCAAAAGAACGAGCCCCGCGCCGTCTTCAAAGGCGGGCTTGGGCAGATAGAGCGCGCGCTTGTTCAGGAAGACTGCATTGCCCAGCGCAATCGAATCGCGCACCGGCGGTAAGGTCCAGATCACCGCTTGCCAGAAAAAGATTTGCAGGAGCAGCGGCACGTTGCGCACGATTTCGATGTAGATGCCCACAAGCCGCTTCACCAGCCAGTTAGGCGAGAGCCGCAAAATCCCCATCGCCAGCCCCAGCACCATGGCCGCGGGAATCCCGAGCGCCGCAACGAACAGGGTGTTGATCATGCCAACTGTAAAGACGCGCATATGGGTGTCGGTAGGCTCAAACGAGATAAGACTGAAGGAGATGTCGAACCCGGCGGGCTGGTTCAGAAAATCGAACCCGGTGCTCACACCGAGGGCTGCAAGATTGGCGGCGGTGTTGTTCGCAATGAAGAGAACCAGCGCCACAAAACCGAGCGCCACCAGCGCCTGGAACACTGCCCCGCGCACGCGCGGATCGCGCAGCCGCGCCGCCAGGCCGGAAGCCTCTTTAGCCGTGATTGTCGAGGGCGCCCCGCTCATCGACCTCCCATGAAGTCAGTTCTGATCTGAAAGGGCCTTATCGCAAAGGCGGGGCGTAGAGGATACCCCCATCGTACCATTGGCCATTGAGGCCCCGTTCGAGGCTCAAGGGCGAGCCCGTGCCGATGTTGCGGTCGAATATCTCGCCGTAGTTCCCGGTATGGCGGATGATCCGGTAGGCCCATGCGGCATCAAGACCGAGCTGCGAGCCCATGTCCCCTTCAACGCCCAAGAGGCGCCGGATATTGGGATTGACAGCGGCTTCCCGCATGTCATCCACATTTGCCGACGTAACGCCCAGCTCCTCCGCGGTAATGAGGGCGTTGAGCGTCCAGCGCGCAAGGTCGGTCCATTGCGGATCGCCCTGGCGCACAACGGGACCCAGCGGCTCCTTCGAGATGACTTCCGGCAGAATGATATGGGCGTTCGGCTCGGGTAACGTCACGCGGACGGCGGCGAGGCCCGACACATCCGTCGTATAGGCATCGCAGGATTCCGCCATGTAGTTGCGGCGCGATTCCTCCGCCGTCTGAATAACCACGGTCTCGAAGGTCATGCCGTTGGCGCGGAAAAAGTCGGCGAGATTAAGCTCGGTCGTGGTGCCGGTTTGCACGCAGATGCGCGCGCCGTCGAGTTCTAATGCGCTTTCCACCTCAAGCGCCGTGGGCACCATAAAGCCCTGCCCGTCATAGTAATTGACGCCGATGAAATCGACACCCACGGAAACATCGCGTGTGAGCGTCCAGGTGGTGTTGCGCGAGAGGATATCGATCTCGGCGGATTGCAGCGCGGTAAACCGTTCCTGGCTGGTCAGCGCGCGGTATCGGACGGCATCCGGGTCGTCAAAAATCGCCGCCGCCAGTGCGCGGCAAAAATCTACATCGAAGCCTTCCCACGCGCCTTCCTCGTTGGGCGAGGCAAAGCCCGCGAGCCCCGTGTTCACCCCGCAGTTCAGATAGCCCCGCGCACGGACTTCATCCAGGGTCTGCGCGTATGCACCTCCCATGGTCATCAAAGCCGCGATGATTGCTATACCGAATGCTCGCATCGGATCCGGGTCCTCGTGCCGTTGCAACTATTGCCCCCAAAGGACCCGCCGCTCACGTCATCGGACGCCGGGGGCCGCCTGAGCCGGAAGCTTGCACCATCGCGCGCCCTGGCACAATGTTGCCCCATGGCGAAGAAAACGCGGAAATTTCAAGATAGAACGCGGGTTACTACCCTGGGGCGGGACCCTCATGCCAACTTCGGCGTGGTCAATCCGCCAGTCTATCACGCCTCGACGATTCTCTATCCCAGCTACGAGGCGCTCAAGAACAACGACTATCCCGCGACACCCTATGGCCGCATGGGAACGCCCGGAACTTTGGCGCTGGAAGAGGCAATCGGCGAGCTTGACGGCGCCTATGGCACCCGGCTTGCCCCGTCCGGACAGGCGGCGATTTCGGCGGCGCTGCTGGCCGTCCTCAAGCCCGGCGACCAGCTTTTGATGGTGGACAGCGTCTACCAGCCGGTGCGCATGTTCGCCGATACAGTCCTCAAACGCTTCGGTATCGAGATCACTTATTTTGATCCGACCATCGGCGCCGGTATCGCAGATGTGATGAACGATAACGTGGCCGCGATCTTCGCCGAATCACCTGGAAGCCTTACCTTCGAGATGATGGACATTCCCGTCATGGCCGAGATTGCCCATGCCCGCGGCGCGCTTTTCCTGTTCGACAACACCTGGGGCACGCCGCTTCACTTCAAGGCTTTCGAGCACGGCGCCGACATTTCCGTTCACGCGCTCACAAAGTACGTGGGCGGGCATGCGGATTCATTGATGGGGGCGATTTCCTATACGAAGGCTATCGTCCCACGGGTTGAAAAAACCTATCGCGGGCTTGGCCTCTGCATCGGTCCTGACGATGCTTACCTCATGCTGCGCGGGCTTCGCACCATGGCCGTACGGCTGAAACAACACGAAGCGGCCGGGCTTGAGATTTCCAAATGGCTGCAAGGCCGCGATGAGGTGGCGCGGGTTTTGAACCCCGCCCTGCCCGACGACCCCGGCCACGCGATCTGGGCGCGCGACTTTTCCGGCAGCAACGGTCTCTTCGGTCTTGAGCTTAAGGAAGGCACCGAGACGCAGCTCGCCGCATTCTGCGATACGCTAGAGCTGTTTGCCATGGGCTTTTCATGGGGTGGTTACGAAAGCCTGATTGTTCCCTCGGACCTTGTGGGCGCGCGCGTCGCCACCAAGGACTTGCCGAAAGGGCCGCTTTTCCGGATTCATGTGGGCCTTGAAGATCCTCAGGATTTGATTGCCGATCTCGAACGCGGTTTTGCCGCGTTCAATGCCGCAAAGTAACAGCGTTACAAAGGAAAGCCGTACTATGCGTTTTTTGTTCTCCGTAATCGTTTGCTTATTACCGTTTACGCTGGCGCAGGCCGTGCAGGCCGAGACCGTACATATCTACGCGGCCGCAAGCACCGCCGATGCGATAGATGAAATCCTTGCCGCCTATGATCCCGGTACCGGTACCGAGGTGATTGCCACCTATGCGGCAAGCTCGACCCTTGCCCGGCAGATAAACAACGGCGCGCCGGCGCAGATGTTCCTTTCCGCTAATGAGGCATGGATGGACGATCTTGCCGGTCGCGGGCGTATAGCGGCGGGCACGCGCGCGAACCTTCTCACCAACCGGCTCGTGCTGGTGGCGCCACGCATGATGCCGCTTGCATATGAGCCTGCGGGAAGCACATCGCTTGCCGAGGTGCTCAATGGGCGCGAGCTCGCGTTAGGGCACCCGGACGGTGTCCCCGCCGGCATTTATGCACGTGAGGCCCTCGAACATCTTGGCGAGTGGGACGCAATCCAAGAGAGCCTTGTGTTTGGAAACTCGGTGCGCGCGGCGCTTTTTTGGGTGGCGCGGGCGGAAGTCTCCGCTGCCATTGTCTACGAAAGTGATACGTCCGCGACATTAAGCGTCATCCCGGTTGCAACCTTCCCTGCCGAAAGCCATTCGCCCATCCGTTATCCGCTTGCCGTTATTGACGGCCAACAAGATATTCCCGCCGTGATGGCGTTCTACGCCTTCCTGCAAGGTCCAGAAGCCGCTGCCATCTTCGAGGCTTACGGCTTTGGGATCGCGGACAGCGATTGATGCTCGCACCGCCCACCCCCGAGGAGTGGACCGCCGTCATCCTGTCGCTGCAGGTCAGCGCCATGGCGACACTGGGCGCGCTTCCCTTCGGGTTTTTCCTCGCCTGGGCGCTCGCCCGCTGGCGGTTCCCCGGCAAGACACTCCTCAGTGCCATCGTCACCCTGCCGCTGGTCATCCCGCCCGTGGTGGTGGGCTATGGGTTGCTGGTCCTCTTTGGCCGCAACGGCTTTTTTGGTGAAACGCTGGCAGCGATAGGCATGCGCCTTCCCTTTTCCTGGGGTGGGGCGGCACTCGCCGCCGCAATCATGGGACTTCCGCTTATGGTGCGGGCGATCCGCCTGTCGCTTGAAGCCATCTCGCCCGAACTCGAAGAAGCCGCCGCCAGCCTGGGCGCCCCGCCCTTCCGGCGGCTTTTGACAATCACGTTGCCCCTCGCCGCGCCCGGGTTCATCACCGGCGCGCTTCTGGCCTTTGCGCGGGCTCTCGGGGAGTTCGGTGCGACCATCACCTTTGCCGGAAACGTGCCTGGGCAAACCCAAACCGTTCCCATCGCCATTTACACGCTTCTGCAAAGTCCCGGCGGTGAGATCGCCGTGGCACGCCTTGCGGTTCTTTCGCTCATCGTGGCGCTGGCAGCGCTGCTCGCAAGTGAGTGGCTCGCACGCCGGTTGGCGCCGCGCCGTGGGGAGCCCGCCTCATGACCGACCCAATTCTCAGCGCCAGGCTTCACCATGACCTGCCCGGTCTTCCCCTTGACGTTACGTTGAACAGCACGACGGGACGGCTGGCCTTGTTCGGACCTTCCGGCGCGGGGAAAACGACCGTTCTCAAGCTGATTGCCGGGCTTATCCGCGCGCGGCGCGGTGAGCTGTCAGTCAACGGGGAGGCCTGGGACAACCCGGAAGGCCGCAAGCGCCTGCCCGCTCATAAACGCCGCGCCGCTATCGTCTTTCAAGACAACCGCTTGTTCCCGCACATGTCAGTGCAGAAGAACTTGAACTATGGGCATGCGGCGGACGGCGCACGAAGTCTTGACGACATCATCGCCTTTTGCGGCATCGAAGCGCTGCTTGAGCGGTCGGTTCATACTCTTTCCGGCGGCGAGAGGAAGCGCGTCGCCATCGCGCGGGCACTTGCTGCATCCCCAAATCTTCTTTTGCTTGATGAACCTTACGCCGGGCTTGACCGTGCCAGCACAACGCAACTGCGCCACGACCTGCGGCGGCTTCTTGACGAGATGGAGATACCGCACGTTTTTGTTAGCCATCACATCGAAGATGTTCTGGTTCACGCAAGCGAGGTCACCCTGATCAACGAGGGGCGCGATGTGGGCTCCGGCTCCCCACAAGAGGTGTTTGCGTCGGACGCCGGGCAGCGCTTGATCGGCGAAGCGGACGAGACTGTTGCGGCGGGTCCCATGTCGATCCTCCGCGCAACGCACATCAAGTCCTCCTCCATCGAGGGCCTTGAAGCGTGGGAGCTTGAAAACGGCCGGCACTTGCTTTTGGGCGCGCGGGGCGCCCGCCGTGGTCATTGCTACATGCGCATAAGGGGCGCGGACGTGAGTCTCTCTCTCACCTATCCGGAAGACACAAGCGTGCTCAATGTTCTGCCCGCGGAGGTGGCCTCGCTTGAACCCGCCGGGGGTTTTGTGGACGTGCGGCTTGACCTTGGGTCAGGCCTTTTCCTCACCGCGCGGATCACGTCATACTCGGCAACAAAGCTGCGCCTCACGCCGGGTCAATCGCTTCATGCCATGATCAAGTCGGCGGCGCTAACCGGCTGACAAGTCGAAGGGAACGCAATATGGCCGAACGTATCGAAGTGGTCTCGGATGTCGCCGGCAAAGTGTGGAAGATCGAGGCGAAAGTGGGCGATGCCCTTGGCGCCGAAGACGCGATCCTGATCCTTGAATCCATGAAGATGGAAATTCCCGTGGAAACGGAAATCCCAGGCAAACTGATCGAGCTTCTGGTGGGTGAAGGTGACCCGGTGGACGAAGGCCAGGCCGTAGCGGTTCTTGAAGTTTAGGGGCCGAAGACCGCTTTCAAGTGATCATTCAGCATGCGGCCTTCGGGATCGAGCTCGCGGCGCACGGTCTGGAAGTTTCCCCAATGCGCGTACCATTCCGCAAAATCCGGTTCGGTCGCCCGGTGCAGTTTGCCCCAATGAGGGCGGCCGTCATAGGCGCGGAAAATCTGCTCGCAGCAATCAAAAAACTCTTCATAAGGCTGCTTGTGATACTGGTGCACCGCGATGGTCACGCTATCGCGCCCGTTGAAAGGACTAAGCCAAACATCATCGCCCGCCACATAGCGGAACTCGATGGGAAAGGCGACGCGGAGCGATCCGCGCCGCACGCAAGCCGCAATCTCCCACACCGCGTCCGCGCCCGCCTCG
>JANQLJ010000034.1 GCA_028280665.1 Alphaproteobacteria bacterium | reverse complement strand
CGACTTGGTCCCTTGAGACGCCCCGCGCCGCACCGTCAGCGCTGGGCCGAAGGGCAGGGTGGCCTGACGTCACCCGCGACCGGCGGTAGAGATTTTGAGAGGTTGAGGACAACAAATGGCGCTCTCCTTCACTGGCCGCAAACGTGTTCGGAAAACATTCGGGCGGATCCGCGAGGTTGCGGAAATGCCCAACCTCATCGAGGTGCAGAAGCTCTCGTATGACCACTTCCTGCAAGAGGACGTGGGCCCGGACGTGCGCGACCCCGATGTGGGCATTGAGGCGGTGTTTCGGTCGGTTTTTCCGATTACGGACTTTTCCGAGACCTCGGTGCTCGAATATGTGCGCTACGAGTTTGAAGAACCCAAATACGACGTCGAAGAATGCATGCAACGGGGCATGACCTATGCCGCGCCACTCAAGGTGACGTTGCGGCTCATCGTCTTTGACGTGGACGAAGAAACCGGCGTCAAGTCGGTCAAGGACATCAAGGAACAAGACGTCTATATGGGCGACATGCCGTTCATGACCGAGAACGGTACCTTTGTCGTCAACGGTACCGAGCGGGTGATCGTCAGCCAGATGCACCGGTCCCCGGGCGTCTTCTTCGATCACGACAAGGGCAAGACTCATTCATCGGGCAAGCTGCTCTTTGCCGCGCGGGTCATTCCCTATCGTGGTTCGTGGCTCGACTTCGAGTTTGACGCCAAGGACATCGTCCATGTGCGTATCGACCGCCGCCGCAAGCTGCCCGCGACGACGCTGTTGCTTGCGCTCGGCATGGACCAGGAAGAAATCCTAGAATTTTTCTACGACCACATCACGTTTAAGAAGTTCAAGGACGGATGGAAGTCATCGTTCGAACCGGAAAAGATGCGTGGGCAGAAGCTCGCCTATGATCTTGTCAACGCCAAGACCGGCGAGGTTGCCATCGAGGCGGGCCGCAAAATCACCCCGCGCCTGGCGCGCAAGGCGGCCGAAGACGGGCTCAAAGAAATTCTGATTAGCAACGAAAACCTTATCGGCCGGTTCTGCGCCCTCGACATGGTCAACGAGAAGACCGGCGAGATTTATGTGGAAGCCGGTGAAGAGCTCACGCCGGAAATCATCGAAGCTCTCGAGGAAGCGAAGATCAAGGAAATCGTCGTTCTCGACATCGATGAGGTGAATATCGGCGGCTATATCCGCAACACCTTGGTGGTGGACAAGGCCGATAACCGCGAACAGGCACTGATCGATATCTACCGCGTCATGCGCCCGGGCGAGCCGCCCACGCTTGAGACAGCCGAAGGGCTCTTCGGCGGCCTCTTCTTCGATGGAGAGCGCTACGACCTTTCGTCCGTGGGCCGCGTGAAGATGAACATGCGCCTCGACCTCGACGCGGAAGATAATGTGCGCGTTTTGCGAAGAGAAGACATTCTCGCCGTCATCAAAACGCTGACCGATTTACGCGACGGGCGCGGCGAGGTGGACGACATCGACCACTTGGGCAACCGGCGTGTGCGCTCGGTGGGCGAACTTATGGAAAATCAGTATCGCGTCGGCCTTCTGCGCATGGAACGCGCGATCAAGGAGCGCATGAGTTCGGTGGAAATCGACACCGTCATGCCGCACGACTTGATCAACGCCAAGCCCGCCGCCGCGGCGGTGCGCGAGTTCTTCGGCTCCTCGCAGCTTTCCCAGTTTATGGACCAGACGAACCCGCTTTCGGAGATCACCCATAAGCGCCGGCTTTCGGCACTTGGTCCGGGTGGCCTTACGCGGGAGCGGGCGGGGTTCGAGGTGCGCGACGTGCACCCCACCCACTATGGCCGCATTTGCCCGATTGAAACGCCGGAAGGCCCGAACATCGGTCTTATCAATTCGCTTGCCACATATGCGCGGATTAACAAGTACGGCTTTATCGAAAGCCCGTACCGCCGCGTTGAAAAAGGCAAACTGACGGATGAGGTGATCTACCTCTCTGCCATGGAAGAGGCGAAATACACCATTGCCCAGGCCAATGTGGGCGTAACGGAAAAGGGTGTCTTCACCGAAGAATTCGTAGCCTGCCGGAAAGGCGGCGAGGCGGTGCTGGCGCCGGTCGAAGACATCAACTTTATGGATGTCTCGCCCAAGCAGCTTGTGTCCGTGGCTGCGGCGCTTATTCCGTTCCTTGAAAACGACGATGCGAACCGCGCGCTCATGGGCTCGAACATGCAGCGCCAGGCGGTGCCCCTCATCAAGACCGATGCGCCTTTCGTGGGTACCGGCATGGAAGCGGTGGTGGCGCGGGATTCAGGCGCTGCCATTACCGCGCGGCGCCCGGGTGTTGTGGACCAGATCGACGCCATGCGGATCGTTATCCGCGCGACGGAAGAAACCGATCCTACCAAGCCGGGTGTTGACATCTACCGCCTTGCGAAGTTCCAGCGTTCGAACCAGTCAACTTGCGTCAACCAGCGGCCGCTGGTGAAAGTGGGTGACCGGGTGCACGCGGGCGACATCATCGCCGATGGCCCCTCCACGGACCTGGGCGAGCTTGCGCTGGGCCGTAACGTGCTCGTCGCCTTCATGCCGTGGAACGGTTACAACTTCGAAGACTCGATCCTGATCTCCGAACGCATCGTGCGCGACGACGTGTTCACGTCGATCCACATCGAAGAATTCGAAGTGATGGCGCGGGATACCAAGCTCGGCCCCGAAGAAATCACCCGCGACATTCCAAACGTTGGTGAAGAGGCGCTCAAGAACCTCGACGAAGCGGGGATCGTCTACATCGGCGCCGAGGTCGGCCCGCAAGACATTCTTGTGGGCAAGATTACACCCAAGGGCGAAAGCCCCATGACGCCGGAGGAAAAACTTCTCCGCGCCATCTTCGGCGAGAAGGCGTCGGACGTGCGCGACACGTCCTTGCGGATGCCGCCGGGCGCCTCGGGCACCATCGTGGAAGTGCGCGTCTTTAACCGGCACGGCGTCGAAAAAGACGAGCGCGCGATCCAGATCGAGCGCGAGGAAATCGAAAGCCTCAGCCAGGACCGTGACGACGAGGTCGCTATTCTCGACCGCAACACCTTCGCGCGGCTGGAAGCGATCCTGCTCGGCAAGGAAGCGGTGTCCGGTCCCAAGGATTTCGATACTTCGGGCCGTATTACCCAGGACAAGCTGAACCAGCTTTCCAAGGGCCAATGGTGGCAGATCGCGCTGGGCAATGAAAAAGCGCAAGCCGAAATCGAAGCCATCAAGAAGCAATACGACGGCGCCAAGGACATTCTCGAAGCGCGCTTCCAGGACAAGGTCGACAAGCTGCAACGCGGCGACGAACTTGCCCCGGGCGTCATGAAGATGGTTAAGGTGTTCGTCGCGGTGAAGCGCAAGCTGCAGCCGGGCGACAAGATGGCCGGCCGCCACGGCAACAAGGGCGTCATCAGCCGCATTGTGCCGCAAGAAGACATGCCCTATCTCGAAGACGGTACGCCCGTGGACATCGTGCTCAACCCACTTGGGGTGCCGAGCCGGATGAATGTGGGTCAGATCCTCGAAACCCACCTGGGCTGGGCCTGCCGGGGCCTGGGCAATCAGATCGGCGAGGCGCTGACCGCCTACCAGATCGGTGGTCCGGTCAAGGCCCTCAAGGCCAAACTCGCCGAGGTCTATGACGGCGACAAGGACGTGGACACCCTTGCCGAGGATGATGTGGTGGAACTTGCTGGCAACTTGACCCGCGGCGTTCCCATCGCAACGCCGGTGTTCGACGGCGCGCACGAGGCGGACATTCACGACCACCTCAAGCGCGCTGGCCTTGAAGAGTCCGGTCAGGTGACGCTTTACGACGGCCGCACGGGCGCGACCTTCGCCCGGCCGGTGACCGTGGGCTACATCTACATGCTCAAGCTGCACCACTTGGTGGACGACAAGATCCACGCCCGCTCCATCGGCCCTTACAGTCTGGTCACGCAACAGCCCTTGGGTGGCAAGGCCCAGTTCGGCGGCCAGCGCTTTGGCGAAATGGAAGTGTGGGCGCTCGAAGCCTATGGCGCGGCGTACACGCTGCAAGAAATGTTGACCGTGAAGTCGGACGACGTTGCCGGGCGGACGAAGGTCTATGAGGCCATCGTGCGCGGCGACGACACGTTCGAGGCGGGCATTCCCGAGAGCTTCAATGTGCTCGTCAAGGAAATGCGCTCGCTTGGTCTTAATGTGGAGTTATTGGACGACTGATGATCCGCGTACTGCATCAGGTCCGATTTCAGTTTATGTGCGGGGGTATCCGCCTCCGCGCCGTAACGCGCGGGTCTTAAGGTCCGCGAGAGGAGACGTAACGGCATGTCACAGCAAGAGGTGATGAACCTTTTCAATCCGCAGGCTGCGCCGCAGACCTTCGACAAGATCCGCATCTCGCTTGCGAGCCCGGAGCGCATCTTGTCGTGGTCGTTCGGCGAGATCAAAAAGCCTGAGACGATCAACTACCGCACGTTCAAGCCGGAACGCGACGGGCTCTTTTGTGCCCGTATTTTTGGCCCGATCAAGGACTACGAATGCTTGTGCGGCAAGTACAAGCGCATGAAGTACAAGGGCGTCGTCTGTGAAAAGTGCGGCGTGGAAGTAACCCTCTCCAAGGTCCGCCGCGAACGCATGGGCCATATCGAGCTTGCCGCGCCGGTGGCGCATATCTGGTTCCTGAAGTCGCTGCCGTCCCGCATCGGCCTGATGCTGGACATGACGCTGAAAGATCTTGAGCGGGTTCTTTATTTCGAACAATACATTGTTCTTGAGCCGGGCCTGACGCCGCTGCAGGAGCGCCAGCTTCTGACGGAAGAAGAATATATGGCCGCCCAGGACGAATATGGCGAAGACAGCTTCACCGCCGGCATCGGCGCCGAAGCGCTGCGCGAAATGCTCTCGGCGGTGGACCTCGAAGCGGAGATGGACAAGATCCGCGTCGAGTTGGCCGAAACCACATCGGAGCTTAAACCCAAGAAACTGATCAAGCGCCTCAAGCTCCTCGAAGCGTTTGTGAAGTCGGGCAACCGTCCCGAATGGATGATCCTGACCGTGGTGCCGGTGATCCCGCCGGAACTGCGCCCGCTGGTGCCGCTCGACGGCGGCCGGTTCGCGACCTCGGACCTCAATGACCTCTACCGCCGGGTGATCAACCGGAATAATCGCCTCAAGCGGCTTATCGAGCTGCGCGCGCCGGACATCATCATCCGTAATGAAAAGCGGATGCTGCAGGAATCCGTCGATGCCTTGTTCGACAATGGCCGCCGCGGTCGCGTCATCACGGGCGCCAACAAGCGGCCCCTCAAGTCGCTTTCCGATATGCTGAAAGGCAAGCAAGGCCGCTTCCGGCAGAACCTGCTGGGCAAGCGCGTCGATTATTCGGGTCGGTCGGTGATCGTGGTGGGCCCGGAACTGATGCTTCATCAGTGCGGGTTGCCCAAGAAAATGGCGCTCGAACTTTTCAAGCCGTTCATTTACTCGCGGCTTGATGCCAAGGGTCTTGCCGCCACGGTGAAACAGGCGAAAAAACTCGTGGAAAAAGAACGTCCCGAGGTGTGGGACATTCTGGAAGAAGTGATCCGCGAGCACCCTGTCTTACTCAACCGGGCGCCGACGCTTCACCGCCTCGGCATTCAGGCGTTCGAGCCGGTGCTCATCGAAGGCAAGGCCATTCAGCTTCACCCGCTTGTTTGTGCGGCCTTTAATGCGGACTTCGACGGCGACCAGATGGCGGTGCATGTGCCTCTGTCGCTGGAAGCCCAACTCGAAGCGCGCGTGCTGATGATGTCGACCAACAACATTCTCAGTCCCGCCAACGGCAAGCCGATCATCGTGCCCAGCCAGGACATTATTCTGGGGCTCTACTATCTCAGTCTCGAGATGGAAAACGAGCCCGGCGAAGGCATGGCCTTTGGCAGTCTTGCCGAGATGGAGCACGCGCTCCACACGGGCGTGATCACGCTGCATTCAAAGATCAGCATTCGCCACGAAACCGTGGACGAGGACGGCAACCCCCATGTGGTCCGTCTGGAAACCACACCGGGGCGCTATCTCATCGGCTCGCAACTGCCGAAGAATCCCAACGTGCCTTATGATCTCGTCAGTAGGCTGATGACCAAGAAGGAAATCTCCAACATGATCGACGTGGTGTACCGCCACTGCGGTCAGAAGGAGACGGTCATCTTCTGCGACCACATTATGGGCCTCGGCTTCCGCGAAGCCTGCCGCGCCGGCATTTCCTTCGGCAAGGACGACATGGTCATTCCGCACTCGAAGGAAGGGCTGGTCAACGAGACACGCGATCTCGTGAAGGAGTACGAGCAGCAATACCAGGATGGCCTCATTACCCAGGGCGAGAAGTACAACAAGGTCGTCGATGCCTGGGCGAAGTGCACGGACCGCGTGGCCGACGAAATGATGAAAGAGATTCAGGCCATCGAAACCGATCCTGAATCGGGCCGCTTGAAGGACATCAACTCCATCTACATGATGTCCCATTCGGGCGCGCGGGGCTCCCCTGCTCAGATGAAGCAGCTTGCGGGGATGCGCGGGCTGATGGCCAAGCCGTCGGGCGAGATTATTGAGACGCCGATCATCTCGAACTTCAAAGAAGGCCTGACGGTGCAGGAGTACTTCAACTCCACTCACGGCGCGCGGAAGGGTCTTGCGGATACGGCCCTCAAGACGGCGAACTCAGGGTACCTGACCCGCCGTCTCGTGGACGTGGCGCAAGACTGCATCATTACCGAGCATGATTGTGGAACCAAAGTCGGCTTCACCGTTTCTGCCGTGGTTGACGGCGGTGAGGTGGTCGAGCCGCTTGAAGACCGCATCCTGGGCCGCACAGCGCTTGAGGACGTGGTCGATCCCGTCTCCGGCGAAAAGCTCGCCAAGGCAGGCGACATCATGAATGAGTCCGAGGTCGAGCGCATCGTCTCGGCCAATGTGCAAAGCGTTCGCATCCGCTCGCCGCTCACGTGCGAGCTGCCCGTCGGGGTTTGCGCGACCTGCTATGGCCGCGATTTGGCGCGCGGCACGCCCGTCAACCGCGGCGAAGCGGTGGGCGTTATCGCGGCGCAGTCCATTGGTGAGCCGGGAACCCAGCTCACTATGCGGACCTTCCACATCGGCGGAACCGCCCAGGTGTCGGAGCAGTCGTTCATTGAATCGAACTACGATGGCGCGGTGAAGCTCGTGAACCGGAATGCTGTGAAGGACAGCGCCGGCAATCTCGTCGCCATGGGCCGCAACATGCAGCTCGTGGTGGTCGACAGCGACGGCCAGGAACGTGCGACCCACAAGATCGCTTACGGCACGCGCTTGCGCGTCGATGAAGGCGACAAGGTCACCCGCGGCAAACGTCTTGCCGAGTGGGACCCCTATACCCGCCCGATCCTGACCGAGCTTTCCGGTGTGGTGAAGTTCGAGGATGTGGTTGATGGCGTCTCCATCAAGGAAGTGGCCGACGAGGCAACGGGTATTTCGCAGAAAGTGGTCATCGACTGGCGCGCCTCTTCGCGTGGTGGCGACCTGCGGCCCGCCTTTGTCATCATGGACAAGAAAGGCGAGGTGCAGAAGCTGCCTAACGGCAATGACGCGCGGTACTTGCTTTCAGTGGAAGCGATCCTGTCGGTCAATGACGGCGACGAGATCAAGGCGGGCGATGCGCTTGCGCGTATCCCCACCGAAGGTGCGAAAACGAGGGACATCACCGGCGGTCTGCCGCGGGTAGCGGAACTCTTCGAAGCGCGGAAGCCCAAGGATCACGCGGTGATCGCGGCGGTTTCCGGCACGGTCGAGTTTACCCGCGACTACAAGAACAAGCGCCGTATCGTCATCCGCGCGGAAAACGAGGAAGAGGATGATGCCGAATACCTGATCCAGAAGGGCAAGCACCTTGCGGTTCAGGAAGGTGACTTCATCGAGAAGGGCGAGTACCTGATCGACGGCAATCCCGCGCCGCACGACATTCTGGACATCAAGGGGATCGAGGAGCTTGCCGCTTACCTCATCCATGAGATTCAGGAGGTCTACCGGCTGCAAGGCGTGAAGATCAACGACAAGCACATTGAGGTGATCGTTCGCCAGATGCTGCAAAAGGTCGAGATCGAGGATGGCGGTGACACCACCTACCTCAAGGGCGAACAGCTCGACAAGGTGGAAGTGGACGAAGCCAACGAAGCGGTGAAGGCCGAAGGCGGCAAGCCCGCGGCCTATCGCCCGGTGCTGCTGGGCATCACCAAGGCCTCGCTCCAGACCCGGTCATTCATCTCGGCGGCCAGCTTCCAGGAAACCACCCGCGTCCTCACCGAAGCCTCGGTGAACGGCAAGGTGGATTACCTCGAAGGGCTCAAGGAGAACGTGATCGTGGGCCGGCTGATCCCGGCGGGGACGGGCGGGGCGACCCGCCGCTACCGGGGGATTGCCACCACCCGCGACGCCGAGGTGCTGGAGCAGCGGGAGGCCGAAGCCGCCCTTGCCGAGGCGGCGGCGTTGCCCGAGCCCGGGGCTGAAGCGGAGGCGCCAGTTGAGGCTCCCGAGGAAGCGGGTGCCGATTCGGCGGAACCCAACGTCGCCTGAGGCCAAAAGGGCTGAAATCTAGGGAGAAAATCCCATCCGGGCCGGGGCGGTGGGGCCGCTCCGGCCCTTCCTTTTACGGGGGTGGCTCATGAGGCCCGAAACGCCCCAAAAAAGCGACAATTTGGCCGGTTTCGGGGGTTGACCGGGCAAGGGCCCCCGACTATGTTCCGCGCCTCATTTGGCGGCAGGCCGTAGGGGGCCACCCGTAAGGGCTAACCCTAGACGCTGCCACGGGTTTTAAACGCTGAGTATTGAGACGCATGACCGCCCACATACGCGGTCCTCTGCCAAGCCGGGCGCCCTCCATCCAAGGCGATGGGCGCCGCTTTTTCTTGCGCGAACCCCGTGAGCAATCAGGCCTTCCGGTAAAGAGTTTTGAAAGCGGCGGCAGACGTGCCGCATGCTGATGATTGAGAAGGCCCTAAATGCCTACGATACAACAGCTCATCCGCAAGCCGCGGAAGCCGAAGGTCAAGCGGAACAAGGTGGTTCACCTTCAGCAAAGCCCGCAAAAGCGCGGCGTGTGCACGCGCGTCTATACGACGACGCCGAAGAAGCCGAACTCCGCGCTGCGTAAGGTGGCGAAGATTCGCCTGACCAACGGCTACGAAGTGATCGGCTACATTCCCGGTGAAGGCCATAACCTTCAAGAACACTCCGTGGTGTTGATCCGCGGCGGGCGCGTGAAAGACCTTCCGGGCGTGCGCTACCACGTGCTGCGCGGCGTTCTCGACACGCAAGGGGTCGCGGACCGCAGGCAGCGCCGCTCCAAATACGGCGCCAAGCGTCCGAAGTAAGGGAACGAAAGACATGTCACGCCGCCACCGCGCAGAAAAACGCGACGTTATCCCCGACCCGAAATTCGGGGACCTCGTGGTTTCCAAGTTCATGAATTCGCTGATGCTCGACGGCAAAAAGTCCGTCGCGGAAAGTATTGTCTATGGCGCTTTTGACAAGATTCAAGAGAAGTCGAGCCAGGACCCGCTTCAGGTGTTTCACGAGGCGCTCGACAACGTAAAGCCAAGCGTCGAGGTGCGCAGCCGCCGGGTGGGTGGTGCGACCTATCAGGTGCCGGTGGAAGTGCGTCCCGACCGCCGTCAGGCCCTGGCGATCCGCTGGCTTATCGAAGCCTCGCGCAAGCGCAATGAAAGCACCATGATCGACCGGCTTTCGGGCGAGCTGATGGACGCGAGCCAAAGCCGCGGCGCGTCGGTCAAGAAACGCGAAGACACCCACAAGATGGCAGAGGCCAACCGGGCCTTCTCCCACTATCGCTGGTAACGAAGGATTTGGGCGCAAGGCCGCCCAAAAGTAAAAAGGTAAAAGGCTATGCCTCGTCAAACTCCGCTCTCTGACTATCGCAATATCGGCATCATGGCGCACATCGATGCGGGCAAGACGACGACCACCGAGCGCGTGCTCTATTACACGGGCCGCAGCCATAAGATTGGCGAAGTGCACGACGGCGCTGCGACCATGGACTGGATGGAGCAGGAACAAGAGCGCGGCATCACCATTACGTCCGCCGCCACCACCGCGTTCTGGAACGACAAGCGCATCAACATTATCGACACGCCCGGCCACGTGGACTTCACGATTGAAGTGGAACGCTCCTTGCGCGTGCTTGACGGCGCGGTGGCGGTGCTGGACGCCAATGCAGGGGTTGAACCGCAAACCGAAACCGTGTGGCGCCAGGCGGACAAGTATCAAGTCCCGCGCATGATCTTCGTCAACAAGATGGACAAGATCGGCGCCGACTTCTTCAACTCCGTCGAGATGGTGGAAAAGCGCCTGGGCGCGACGCCCTTGGTGGTCCAGCTTCCGGTGGGCGCGGAGAGCGATTTTGCGGGCGTCGTCGATCTCATCAAGATGAAGGCGATCATCTGGAAAGACGAAACCCTCGGCGCCGAGTTTGAATATGTGGACATTCCGGCGGACCTTGCGGACAAGGCCGCCGACTACCGCGAGAAGATGATTGAGCTTGCAGTCGAACAAGACGAAACCGCGCTTGAAGCCTACCTCGAAGGCAACGAGCCCGATGAAGAAACCCTCAAGGCATGCATCCGCAAGGGCACTTGCGATTTGACGTTCATCCCGATCCTTTGCGGCTCGGCCTTCAAGAACAAGGGCGTGCAGCCCATGCTCGATGCGGTGGTGGACTTTCTGCCCTCGCCGGTGGAAGTGGCGGCCATCAAGGGCATCGACGCCAAGACCGAAGAAGAAACCGAGCGCAAGTCCGACGACAACGAGCCCTTCGCGGCGCTGGCCTTCAAGGTGATGAACGATCCCTTCGTGGGTTCGCTCACCTTCATTCGCATTTACTCGGGCAAGCTCGAAACGGGCATGGGCCTTGTCAATACGGTGAAGGATAACAAGGAGCGCGTGGGCCGGATGCTGCAAATGCACTCGAACCACCGCGAAGAAATCAAAGAGGCGTACGCGGGCGACATCGTGGCGCTGGCGGGCATGAAGAACGTCACCACGGGCGACACGCTTTGCGATCCCGCAGCGCCGGTCATTCTGGAACGCATGGAATTCCCCGATCCGGTGATCGAGCTTTCCGTCGAGCCCAAGTCCAAGGCCGACCAGGAGAAGCTGGGCATCGCGCTCAACCGCCTTGCCCAGGAAGACCCCAGCTTCCGCGTCAAGACTGATGAGGAAAGCGGGCAAACCATCATTGCCGGCATGGGCGAGCTTCACCTCGACATTCTGGTGGACCGCATGAAGCGCGAGTTCAAAGTGGAAGCCAACGTTGGCGCGCCGCAAGTGGCCTACCGCGAAACCATCACGCAGTCCGCACAACTCGACTACACCCACAAAAAGCAAACCGGCGGGTCAGGCCAGTTCGCACGTATCAAGCTTGAGTTCGAGCCGGGCGAAGTGGGCACGGGCTTTGAGTTTGAAAGCAAGATCGTGGGCGGGAACGTTCCCAAGGAATACATCCCCGGCGTTGAGAAGGGCCTCCGGTCGGTTGCTGAAGCGGGCATTCTGGCGGGCTTCCCCGTGATCGACTTCAAGGTAACGCTGGTCGATGGCGCTTATCACGACGTGGACTCATCGGTGATGGCGTTTGAGATCGCAAGCCGCGCGGCCTTCCGGGAAGTGGCGCCGCAAGCGGGCATCAAGTTGCTTGAACCCATCATGCGGGTCGAAGTGGTGACGCCGGAAGATTACATGGGCGATGTCATCGGCGATCTGAACAGCCGCCGCGGACAGATTCAGGGCACCGAGGCGCGGGGCAACGCCACCGTGATCAACGCCATGGTCCCGCTCGCCAACATGTTCGGTTATGTGAACACACTCCGCTCCATGAGCCAGGGGCGTGCTCAGTATTCAATGTTCTTCGATCACTACGAACAGGTGCCCCAGCAGGTCGCCGACGAAGTGGTCGCGAAGTTTGCGTAATCGCCAGCAAGGCTACGGAGAAGAAAGATGTCCAAGGAAAAGTTTGAGCGTTCGAAGCCGCATTGCAACATTGGTACGATCGGCCATGTTGACCACGGCAAGACGACCCTGACGGCGG
>JANQLJ010000010.1 GCA_028280665.1 Alphaproteobacteria bacterium | reverse complement strand
TTTTCCTGGATCAAAAGCGAGGCGGAGGTATGCCGCACGAAGGCGGTCATAAGCCCCTCGTGCACGGATTGCGCCGCGAGCCACTCCGCCGCGGGCCCTGTTAATTCCGTAAGGCCCGGCCCGTTCGTTTCGATGCTGAGAGTTGTGGCCGCTTGTTTCACGCGGCTTCCACATGATCGAGGTGTTGTTCCCTTAGGTCATGGCCGGGGTCATGGCGAGCGTCATGGCGATCGACAATTGTCCTCATCGTAGTTTTCCTTGTTGCCGGTGGCGCCCCTCGCCTATCTTACCATCCCATCGAGCCGCTGCCAGCAAATCGAGCCCCAAAGAGGAGACGCCCCATGACCAGTCCCCGCGACGATGCCTTGCGCACCCCCGATGAGCGCTTTGAAAACCTGCCCGGGTTTGATTTCGCCCCCAACTACATCGACGACCTGCCGGGCTACGAAGGCCTGCGCATGCATTACCTGGACGAAGGGCCCAAGGATGCCGAGGTCACATTCCTTTGCCTTCATGGGGAGCCGAGCTGGGCCTATCTTTACCGTAAAATGATTCCCATACTGACGGCGGCAGGCCACCGCTGCGTGGCGCCCGATTTCTTCGGCTTTGGCCGGTCGGACAAGCCCAAAGATGATGCGGCGTACACGTATCATTTCCACCGCAATGCGCTGAAGGCATTTTTCGAGCGCATGGACTTGGGCAATGTCTGTTCGGTCAATCAGGACTGGGGCGGGCTTTTGGGCCTGACCCTGCCCATGGATTATCCGGACCGCATTACGCGGATGATCGTCGCCAACACGTTTCTGCCCACAGGGCAAGGCGCGAGTGACGGCTTCAAGGCCTGGCGCGATTACGTGGCGACCAATCCTGAGTTCAATGTGGGCGAGCTTATGGGCCGCGCAAATCCAATTTTATCCGAAGCCGAAGCGGCGGCTTATGATGCGCCCTTCCCTACGCCGGAATACATGGGCGGCGTGCGGCGCTTCCCCCAGCTCGTGATGACGGATCCGGGCATGGAGGGGATCAAGTGTTCCGAGGCAGCGCTCAAGTTCTTCGCAAACGATTGGGCGGGCGAATGCTTTATCGCCGTGGGCGCGCAGGACCCGGTGCTCGGGGTCGAGACCATGACCGCCCTGCAAAAGATGATCAAAGGCGCGTCGGACCTTCATGTGATTGAGGAAGGCGGGCACTTTGTTCAAGAGTGGGCGGAGGAGCTGACCCACCCCGCGCTCAAACATTTCGATTTGGAGTAAGCGGCCCATGGAAGAATATCATCGCGGCCGCCTGATTGATCATCTCCATTTCACGGTTCGAGACCTTGAGGCCTCGAAACGGTTTTACAAGGCTGTTTTCAAAGTCCTTGGTATTCCGCTAGGTGGCGAGGAGGAAGATCACTTCTGGGCCGATGAGCTTTACATCTCGCAAGCGGCAACACCATCCGGCGCGTTGCATCTCGCTTTCGTCGCGGCCGATCGCGAGACGGTGAATCAGTTCTATAAAGCCGCTCTTGCTGCCGGGGGTCGTGACAATGGGCCTCCCGGCCTGCGGCCTGAATATCACCCCCACTATTATGGCGCTTTCGTACTCGACCCGGATGGCAACAATATCGAAGCAGTGGATCAGGGGCCCGTCACGGCAAGCGCGGACTCAATTCTCATCACACCGGAAAGCTCATGAGCGGCATCCCCGAAGGTTACGCCCCTGCGTGGAACGAGGGCTTCAACGCCTATGTGGGCCCTTTTTACGGGCGCCCGCGCGAGGACGGTTCGGTGCACTTCATTCTCGACTTGCGCGATAAGCACCTGAACGGCGGCGGCGTGGCCCATGGCGGGCTTTTAATGGCGTTCGCCGACGCGGTGCTGGGGACCGCCGTAAGCGTTGCGGTCGAGGGCGCGCCTTGCGCCACCATGACCCTCAACGCGGATTTCGTGGCAAGCGCCGATAAAGGCGCGCGCATTGAAGGCGAGGCGGAAGTCACGCGCGCGACCCGCTCGGTGGTTTTCGTCGCGGGCCGCATCTACGCGGGCGAGAAAACCCTTCTAAGCGCAAGCGGCATCTGGAAAATCCTCGGCGCAAAATGACCGAGAGCATCAACGCCGATCCCGCAAAAAAGCCACTAGCGCCCGCGCGCACCGTGGAGCCGCCGCCGGGCTATATCGAAACGCCCCTGTGGGACCCTTACGAAGCATTCATGGGGCCCTTGTTCGACAAGCGCGTGCCGGGGGTAGGTGGCGAGGAAGAGCTTTGGATGGCGTTCCGCGTGGATGGCCGCCACCTCAACATGCGCGGGGTGGTTCACGGCGGCATGATGGCCACCTTCGCCGATGCGGTGCTCGGCACCATTGCGTGGAACGCGACGGGCCGCGCGCCGTGCGTAACCCTCAGTATGCAGACGAATTTCCTGGCGGGTCCGCGCGAGGGCGACCTGGTGGAATGCCGCCCCAAACTCAACCGGGCCACCCGGGCGGTGCTGTTCGTGGGCGGCGAGTTCTTTGTGGACGGGCGCCTTGTCATGACCGCAAGCTCACTCTGGAAGATTATCGGGAAGTGAGGGGCGCGGCACCCCTTGGTCCGGGCCGCGCCCCGCGCTAACCTGCCCGCCAATCCGCCTCAACGCTAAGGAAAGACCCGTTCATGATTACCCTCTATCACGCCCGGTACACCCGCTCGCTCCGCGTCCGCTGGCTGCTCGAAGAGCTTGGCCTCGACTACGAGCTTAAGCGCCTCAACTTTCAGGCGGGCGAGCACAAAGCGCCCGAGTATCTCGCCATCCATCCCCTGGGCCGTTTGCCCGCGCTGGCCGACGGCGATGTGCGCATGTTCGAATCGGGCGCGATCATCCAGTACCTGCTCGACAAGTACGGCGAGGGGCGCCTGCACCCGCTGCCCGCAACGCCCGCGGCGGCGAGCTATCTGCAATGGTTTCATTTCGGCGAGGCAACGCACCAGCCATATCTCTCGGTGATGGCGCAGCATCTGGCCATCTTGCCGGAAGAAGAGCGCCTTCCCCAGGTCGCCGGAAAGGCGCGCGAAAACGCGCTCGCCTGCATGGGGCTCTTGGACGCGCATTTGAGCGAGCACGAATACGTGGCGGGGGATCAATTCACCGCCGCCGACATCATGGTGGTTTATCCGCTGGTTCTGTCGCAGCTCTTCGGGCTGTTGCCGTCGGAGGGTCATCCCCATCTTATGAGGTATTACGAACGCATTGAGGCGCGGCCAGCCTTTCAGACCGCGGTCGCAGACTAAGGAGCGCCGATGCCCCAAGGCGCGGGCACGCAACAACCACTCAAACGGCCTCGCACGCGCGGCGCGGGCCTTGAGGCCTATCCTGACCGGCTGCTTGAGATCCTGCCCAAGCTGGCGCTCTTCCGGGGCGTAAACCCGAAAGACTTTCCGAAAATCCTGCGCGACTTCGAATGGCTTAGCATTCCCGGCGGCTGGACGCTGATGAGCAAGGGCGAAGAAGGCCAATCGCTCTACGTCATCACCGCGGGCAGCGTGGGCATGTGGGTCGAGGGCGCGGACGGCGCGGACCGCATGGCGGCGCAATTCGTGCCCGGCCAGACCGTGGGCGAGCTTGCCATGCTGTCGGGGGAACGGCGCATCGGCACCCTGATCGCGCTGCGCGATACCGAGCTTCTGCGCCTCTCGGCGGAAGGCTTTCACGAGCTTACCGCGCGCTATCCGGTGATCCTTGAAAACCTCGCCAAGCTCTTGAGCAAACGCCTTCACGAGGTGATGCGTGGCGAGCGCAATATCGAAGAGTGGCGCTCGGTCCCCAAGACCATCGCGGTGGTGCCCGTCGCCGAGGCGGGTATCGAGCTTGAGATCGGCGAGAGGCTCGGCCTTGCGCTGGCGGCCATGGGGGGCCGCGTGCGCCTGCTCGATCATCAGTCCAAGGATCAAAGTAGCGAGTGGTTCTACAATGTGGAAACCCACCACGAGCACGTGATCTATCTGGCGGACCAAGCCCATGACGGCTGGACCAAGCTCTGCCTCCGCCAAGCGGACCGCATATTGCTGGTGGGTCACGCCTCAAGCGCGCCGCCCGTGGAACACCCCCTTGCGCACGCAGGCAGCCACAGTTCGCGGGGGTTCATCGAGCTTGCGCTTCTTCACGGTGGCGGTGCTGCGAAAGCCGATGGCGCCGCCACGTGGGAAAGCGCCATCGGCGCCGACTACCTTCACAACATTCGTCACGGCAATGAGGCCGACATGAAGCGCATGGCGCGGCATCTTTCAGGCCGCGCGGTGGGGCTGGTGCTTGCGGGCGGGGGCGCGCGGGGGTTTGCCCATATCGGCGTCATCCGCGCGTTGCGCGAAGCGGGCGTCCCCATCGATCACACGGGCGGGACCAGCATCGGCGGCATTGTCGCGGCCGGTGTGGCGTGCGGATGGAGCGCCCAGGAACTTGAAGAGCGCATGCATGAATCGTTCGTCAAAACCAATCCCCTGGGCCGCCTCACGTTCCCATCTATCTCGCTGTTCACTGGCGGCAGGATCCAAAAGCTGTTGCAACGGAACTTCGGTGACCTTTGCATTGAAGAACTTTGGCTGCCTTACTTCTGCGTTATCTCGAACCTCACCACCGGCCACGAGATTGTGCAGCGGCGCGGCAGGCTGTGGCGGGCGCTGCGCGCCTCGGTGGCGATCCCCGGCATCGCGCCGCCCGTGGTCAAGGACGGCGAGGTCCTGGTGGACGGCGCGGTCATGAACAATTTTCCCGCCGACGTCATGGCCGAAATGCGCCGGGGCTGCGTGATCGGCGTTGATGTGGAAACCCACCGCGCCTTCACCGGTCTCACCAAGGGCTGGGAGGACAACCCGCCCTGGGGCATCTTGGGCGAGGAGGCGCGCGGCGGACCCAATATCATTTCCCTGCTCATGCGCGCTGGCACCGTGAACAGCGAGGCGCAAACCAAGGCAAGCCGCGAGCACGCAGACTTGCTGTTCGAGCCCCCCGTTCAGGACATCGCCATTCGCGACTGGGGCGAGTTCCGCCGGGTGGTGGACGCAGGCTATGCCCACGCCAGCGAAAAGCTCAACGAGATCGATCTCGCCCGGTTTACGGGTTAGTCGTCCGTATCCGGATCATCCTCGCCAAAGAGCATGAGGAGCTCAACAAGCTGCGGGATCGAGAGCGCGCCCGTGGTCACCCGCACGTCGAACGTGGCGATGGCGAGGGGCAGCGATTTTTGCCGCGTGAGGATCGCGAACCACGACCCGGTGGTCGTTGCGATGGCAACGTCCGGGTCTTCCGGAAAACCTTCCTGCAAGTCCGCGATCGAATTGCGGATGTGAATGGTGAAGCTCTCACCGGTGTCGGTGAACCGGAACCCGGCGACAATGTCCTTCCCCGCCGCCCGTTCGGGGTTCAGGCGCACGGGCAGCGAGGCCATGATGCTGGCCATGGGGAACGACTGCGCGATGCTGGCGCTTTGCGCCGCGCTGACCGTATCGCCGCCCACGTCAACCGCACCTTCGAGTTCCAGCGCCTGGGTCAGATAATAATTCCTGCCCGCGGGGCTGACCGAAGCATAGCCGAGCGCGCGCAAGGCATCGGCCTTGATTTGACGGGCCTCGGCGTTTTCCGGATCGACGGTCAGCACATAGCTCGCCAGCTCCGCCGTCCAGCGGTGCTCATCATTGGCCGCCGCCGCGCGCAACGCCTCCATGGTGCCCGTAACGCCCCCGGCAAGGCCAACGATTTGTTCCGCGCGCTCACCCACCGGCGTAAGGGAAAGATACGCCGCATCGCCGCCGAACCAGCCGAGATAACCACCGAATATGTTGCGTACGGACCATTCCACCGTGCCGTAATGTTCGAGCAGGTAAGGTTGGCTCGCCAGATGCGCAGGCAAATGCACCTCCTCCACCAGCTCATCCGGTGAAAGGCCCTGGTTCATGCCGCGGATCGTCTGGTCGTGCACATATTGAATGGCGTCGCGATAGACCGTGAGGGTCTCAGTGATCTCATCCTCGCCCACAAGCGGGCGGGTATGAGACGGCACCAGAAAGGCGGGCCTGAGCGCGCGCATACGGTCGAGCGAGCGCACCCACGCCGCCACGTCCCGGTAAGGCGTGCCGCGAATGGTGTAGAGATTGGGAAAAGCGCGGTAGATGTTATCGCCGGGAAAGAGCACGCGCTTTTCCGGCAGCCACACCAGGATCTGGTCATTGGTTTCGCCCGGCGCGTGCTCAAGGTGGAACTGCACGCCCGCGAGCGTAACGTCGAGGGTCTGCGGGAACGTATGGTTGGGACGGATGATCCCGATAGTCGATTGGTTCTCGCCGCCCTGACCCAGAAACGGCCCGATGCCGTCATTCACAAGGCCCTCGGGACCTTCCGGCAAAAACGTGCCGAACATGCGCGCGGACCGCTGGCCGATAATGGGCCGTACGATATTGATCACCCGGTCGAGGTAGTAGTTCGTTGTGTCATGGGCATAGACGGGGATGTCGCCCTCGGGAACAAAGCCCCGGCCGCCGAAAGTGTGATCGGCGTGATTGTGAGTGTAGATGAGCGCCACGATGGGCTTGTCGGTTACCTCCTGGAAGGCGGCCCAGACAGCCTCGGCTTCCTCGACGCTTTCGGTGACATCGATAATGACGACGCCGTCGCTGCCTTCCACCATGATCGAGTTGGCAAGGGCAAAGCCCACCGCGACCCACACGCCGTCGGTGACCTCGATCACTTCGCGCTCGAACTCGGCGGAATGATGCCAAAGCGAGGGGGCGACCGTTGCCGGCACGCCGTCCCCGGCGCTTTCTTGCGCAGATGCCGGCGCCGCCAGGAAGGCAAGGCCTGCCACAATCGCCGTCACAATCGTCAGTAGACGCATCAAAAACCCCTCGCGTTAGTTGTCAGGCGGCTGGCCCTCCAGCGCGTCATCTTGCGTTTGATCTTCCCCTGTCTCGCCATCTTGCGCGCCGCTTTCCTCCGGGGGTGACAGGATCGCGGGCGGGGCAAGCTGCGCGGGCGGCGGCGGCACGTCGCTTTCGCCCGGATAGACGCGGATTTGTTCGCCTCCCGCAAGGGTGACCAGAACCGAGCTGAGGTTCCACTCGCTGTCTGCTTCCAGCAAGCGGCTGCCCACCACATGCATGCGCCCCGAGCCCACGGGACCGGTGATCACGTAAGTCGCGCTGATTTCAATGGCATCGCCGACCTCGATGTTGATGCCGTCGGTGCCGGAGGTTTCGTCAATGTCGTCAAGTTCGGCCTCAAGCGGTGTGCCAAGGGCGGCCATCACCTGGGGGTTGGCCTCGGCCAGCGCGATGGCGGGCTCGCGCATGGGATTGCTGCTGAACTGGTTCACCAGCGACCACACCCCGGGCAGAAAAATCATCACGCCGATGATGATCGCGCCCAGGGAAAAGACGCAGCCAAGCCCCATGGCGCTGCAGCCCAGGAAAATGGGCGTGATGATGGAACCCTCGGGGCCCCGGTCCAGTTCCTCGTCAAACTCGTCGGCCATGGGATGACGCTATCCGACTTGTGCTTCACGAACAAAGTCAAATTCGGCGCGGGATTTTGAGCGCCGGTCCCGGCACCCCTATCCCTCCCCCGCTTGATCAAGATCAATGTTGCGCCGCGCAATATGGCTATGAGTACGCCTCACAAACCGGGCGCCTGTCGCGCGGGAAGCCTTAGACCCTAGAGGGGAGATCAAACACATGCGGTTACGGATCATCGCGGCGGCAATCGCCGGCGTTTTGGTAACGGGTTTTGCCGCCCCGGCCCTGGCAAACATGGATGGATGGCAGGTGCGGGCACGCGCCATCGGTGTCATCCCCGACGAAAGCGCGTCCTTTACCCCGTCGGGCAGCGTTTCGGTGGACGATGCATGGATGCCCGAACTGGACTTTACTTACTTCGCAAGCGAGAACATCTCGTTCGAGCTTATTCTCGCCACCACCGAGCACGATGTCTCCGCAAATGTCACGGGGCTGGGGAACGTCGATCTGGGCAGTGTCTGGGTACTGCCGCCCACGCTGACCGCGCAATACCGGTTCAACCCCCAAAGCCAGTTTCAGCCTTATGTGGGCGTGGGGATCAACTACACGATCTTCTACGGCGAGGACGAGCCCGCTGGCATCAATATGAGCTATGACGATTCGTTCGGCTTTGCCCTCCAAGGCGGCGTGGACATCATGATCGACGAGCACTGGCTCTTTAACATCGACGTCAAGAAAATCTGGCTCAGCACCGACGTCAACGTGAACGCGGGCCTTGTTACCGGCAATGTGGACCTCGACCCCTGGGTTGTCGGTGTCGGATTCGGCTACCGCTACTGAGCGCGGGGACATATATCTGACGCTTGATGAGGGCGGGTCCCGCGGCCCGCCCTCTTCTCATGTGGTCATTCCCTTGGGAGAGGACCTCGCCCCCCGCAAGACACCGTGATAGGGTCGGCGTGCATTCAGCCCGCGCCTCTTTCGCCGAGGTCCCATGATCAAGCTCTCCAAGTGGATCACCGTCGCCCTCATCGCCGTCTATGTGGTGATGAATACCCTCGGCGCGCTCACCATGACCGCGATCCGCCTTTCAGGCACCGTGCCCGCAACTGCGCCCGCGGAACAGGCGGCTTATTTCCTGACGATGCCCTGGGGCGTGATCACGCTCATGTGGATCGCCCTCGCCGCCTATGTCACCGCGCTTACCATGGTTGCCTTGGGCCGCGCGGGCGCAACGCGCACCCTTAGCGTTGCCGTGGTGATCGACATCGGCCGCTGGATTTGGGCGCGCTCGGCGACGGCCTATGTGGAGGTGATCTCTCCCGCCGAGCAGGCCCTTGAAGCGCTTATGTTCGTGGTTCTTGTAAGCGTCATTGTACTGATGATTGTCGAGCGCCAGCGCGGCGCCATCACTTGACGCCAGCCCCACCTGTCACCAACCTAATCCAACACCAACTTTAAAAAAGGCGCACCGCCATGCCGATCGACTACGACAAACTCATGAGCCTTAAATCCGAAGGCGAGGAGTTCACCTATACGGACCGGGAGACCATGCTCTATGCCCTGGGGGTGGGCATGGGCCGCGACCCCCTGGACGAGGCGGAGCTTAGATACGTCTACGAGTCCCCGGACATGCGCACGGTGCCCACCCTGGCGACGGTGATCGCCTGGGGCAGCCGCACGCTGGCGGGCGCGGACCTTAACTGGGTGATGATCGTTCACGGCGAGCAGCGGCTGGAGCTGCACAAGCCCCTGCCCCCCGCCGCCACTATCGTTGCCAATGGCAAGGTGGTGGGCGCGGTGGACAAGGGCGCGGACAAAGGCGCGCTGATCATCTCCGAGACCGAGATTTTCGACAAAGCCACCGGCGACAAGCTCTGTACCCTCGGTTCCACCATTTTCGCCCGCGGTGATGGCGGCTTTGGCGGCCCCACGGACGGCGCGCCCGTGCCTCACGAAGTGCCCGCCCGTGCGCCCGATATGTCGTGCGAGCTAGAAACCCGTGCCGATCAAGCGCTGCTCTACCGCCTTTCGGGGGACCGGAACCCCCTGCACGCGGACCCCGCCTTCGCCAAGGCCGCCGGGTTCCCCCGCCCCATCCTGCATGGGCTTTGCACCTATGGCACCGCCGCCCGCGCGGTGCTGAAAACCGCGTGCGACTACGACCACACCCGCATCAAGGGCTTCGACGTGCGCTTTTCCGCGCCCGTCTTCCCGGGCGAGACCGTCATCACAGATATGTGGCGGGACGGCAATGTGCTTTCCTTCGAGTGCCGACTCAAGGAACGTGACGCCACGGTGATCAAAAACGGCAAGTGCCTGTTGGCGGACTGACCCCCATGACCAAAACGGTCGGCATTTTCATTTTCGACGGCGCGGAGGAGCTCGACTTCGTGGGACCTTACGAGGTCTTCACCATGTCGAACGAGCTGGCCGATCATCTTGAGACGGACGAGCCGCGCACCGATGTGGTGCTGATCTCAGAAAAAGGCGGCCGCGTTGAATGCGCCAAGGGCATGACCGTGATGGCGCATCATTCCTTTGAGACGGCGCCCGCGCTCGATGTGGTTCTAGTGCCCGGCGGGCGGGGCACGCGGAAAGAGGTGCTGAAACCCCAAGTGCTTGATTGGATAGGGAAAGTCGCGCGGAATTGCGAATGGGTGACGAGCGTTTGCACCGGCGCAATGATCCTTACCGCCGCGGGGCCCGGCGCGGGCAAGCGCGTCACCACCCATTGGAGTTTTATCGACACCCTGGAAGATCGCGGCGAGGCGGCGGAGGTTTTGAAGAATATCCGCTATGTGCGCGACGGCAATGTTGTCACTGCCGCGGGCGTTTCCGCGGGGATCGACATGGCGCTATGGCTGTTGGGGCAAATGTACGGGCCCGGCCACGCCCGCATGGTCCAGCGCATGATGGAGTACGATCCCGCGCCGCCTTACGCCGCCGAAGTGTGAGGACCAATGCCTAAAGCCATGTGGAACGGCGCCGTCATCGCCGAAAGCAGCGACACCATCGTCGTCGAAGGCAATCACTATTTCCCGCCCGAAGACGTGAAAGCGGAATACCTCAAGCCCTCCGACCACACTTCCGTTTGCCCTTGGAAAGGGACGGCGCATTATCATCACGTGGTGGTGGCGGGCGCCACGGCGCAAAACGGCGCGTGGGTCTATCCCGAAACCAAACCAGAAGCCGACCGCCTGCGCGGCCGCATCGCCTTTTGGAATGGGGTTGAGGTCGTAGACTAGTTTGCCGCACCGGGAGCCAGATGCCCTGGTCTGAATAGGTGCATAGCCAAGAAGTCGTCATGCTCGGGCTCGACCCGAGCATCTACCTTAGTTTCATCACGCTCGGAGAGCGAGGTAGATCCTCTGGTCGCGCTGCGCTTGCCAGAGGATGACGGATGAGGGCGCCTCGCCCATGGGACTGGATGTTGTGTTTGATCAAAAAATGAATCGTACCCTCTGGCCGGTTTGCGCCATGGCGCAAGAAGGACCAGAGGGCCTGGCTGAATCAGTCACGCCTTTGGAGGAAAACGTCTTCCTTTGAGGAAAGATGCATCGCAGCCAGATCCTCTGGTCGCGCTTCGCTTGCCAGAGGATACAAAAAACAAAATGTCATTCCGGGCGTTACGTGGAGCCGGATGCGGTACGCATCCGCCGCGACAGGTTAGACCTGGAATCTTGCTCCCGGGCTCGCCGCGCGAGATTCCGGGCTCTGCTAACTGTTGCAACGGGAGCCGGATGCTCTGGTCAAGGTTTACCCCCGCGAAAGCGGGGGCAGAACATACGGAGTTGGGTGATTGCTGGTCCGTGGGTGGGCAGCAAGTTGCCCACCCGTAACAGCAGGTGCCCCAGTACCAAGGTGATGACAAACGGTAACAAAAACAGAACAAAGCCGTAGCTGCCCATGGGGCCCTCCCGCCAAACCCGTCCTTATCTACAAGTAGGTCTCGTAAATTTCGGTAATGCCGCGGATCAACCGTCGCGGTGTTTGCGAGGTCCCAATTGCCCGTGTGAAACCCTTCCAACACAAGCCAGCCGCCATCCGAAAAGGGTACCATTATGTGCATCGCACCATAATCTCCCCGTCTTTTTGGGCGGAGGCGACGGGCCGGACCATGAATCAGCAATGGACTGGTCATAACTAAGCAATGGTTCGTTAACCATGCCTATTAATGAAAGACGCCCCCCGCGCAAATTCTCCTTCCGCGGGCATGGCAGCAAAACTTGCCAGGCCCCAACACACTCAGTAAGGGTGCTGCCAATCTTAACCATGTCCTCGGCGGCCCAGCTCCCGCAGCTGCGAAGACACCCCCTCCTAAAAAGACCAGGCCGGGCTGGGTCGCCGCCCGGGGGGACCCACCGGTGCCCCCGGACGCGGGCCGAGAGGACAAAAATGAGCCGGAAGATATCTCGCGCCCGCGGGAGCCGGTCCAGAGTTTTTCAACCCAAACATGCCGATTTCCGCCAATTTATACGTATGATAATTATCATATTAGATTCAAGTACGTCATGCGGAACTTATGGTTTTCAAATAGTTAGCTCTCACCGAATCACTCCGGATGCCAAAATGGCTTATGGTTAACGATTATCCCCGCAAAACTACCAAAAAGTGCGCCGGGCGGTCTTTGTCCAGGGGCCACGAGAAGCGCTTGAAACCCTTGAGGTTTCGGCGGGCCATTTTCTTTTCGTTAGATAAATATGTTGATTAACATAATTAGAAATGATACGAATCATATAGATGGTTCAAACGAAAAAAGTCAAGCAAAGCAATGCCCTACGCCCCCGATCAGAAGAAAAAGTCGCGCGAGAAGGTCATCCGGGCGGCCATGAGGCTTTTTAAGGAGCGCGGGTTCGAGGCTGTTTCCATCGACGAGGTGATGGCCGAGGCGGGCCTCACCCGCGGGGGCTTCTACGCCCACTTCAAATCGAAGGCCGATCTCATCGCCCAGGCGCTCCTCGAAGAAGCGCCCGCCCCGCAACCCCTGGGGGTAGATCTCGATGAGCTTGGCATTTTCGCGGATGCTTACGTTTCAGCTCTCCACCGGGACAGCCCAAGCGAGGGTTGTGCGGCAGCGGCCCTGACCCAGGCCGCCGCACGCGAAGGGCCCGAGGTCCGCGCCGCCTATACCGCCTTTTTTAGGACCCTCGTGGGGCGAATCGACAGTTACCTCGGCAATCAGAGCGGGTCCATCTCCGAAGACGCCATCGCCCTCGCCGCGCAGATGGCGGGCACGGTGCAAATCGCCCGCGCGGTGGATGATCCCATGCTATCGACTCGCATTCTCAAGGCCGGCCGCCAGGCGGTGGATTATCTTCTGCCCCCCGAAGGGGAAACTGACGCAGCGTAAACCCTTTTATGGGGTATCCCCGGGGGCTAGTCTCGTCCCCCCGCCCACGGCCCCCAGGGAAGCGCCCATGCCGGTTTTTGAATCCGCCGCCGACCTCACCTCCGCCGCCGCCCGGCAGAACCGCGAGGACCATCTCGCCCTCCTCGCCGAGGTGCGCGGGCTCGAGGCCAAGGTGCGGGCAAATTCCGAGCGCGCGCGGCCAAAGTTCGAGGCACGCGGCCAGCTTCTCCCCCGCGACCGGCTCGATCTCTTGCTCGACCGGGGCGCGCCGTTCCTGCAGATCTCATCGCTCTGCGGGCTTAACATGCACGACGATGACGGCGCCGAAAACGCCAGCGGGGGCGGCGGCATTGCCGGCATCGGCACCATCGCGGGCGTGCGCGCCATGATCGGCGTTTCCGACAGCGGTATTAAGGGCGGCGCGGCGACGCCCATGGGCATGCATCGCGGGCTCAGGTGCCAGGAGATCGCGCTTAAACAAAAACTCCCTTACGTCCAACTTGTGGAAAGCGCGGGCGCGAACCTCTTCCGCCAGGCCGAGCTTTTCATCCCCGGCGGGCGGAGCTTTGCCAACGAAGCGAAGTTAAGCGCCGCGGGCATTCCCGTCATTTCCGTCGTACACGGATCATCCACTGCGGGGGGCGCGTACCAGCCCGGCATGTCGGACTATGTCATCGTGGTGCGCGGGCGCACGAAGATCTTTCTGGGCGGCCCGCCGCTGGTCAAAGCCGCCACGGGCGAGGAAGCCACCGACGAAGAGCTTGGCGGTGCGGAGATGCACAGTACCGTCACGGGGCTTGGCGAATACATGGCGGAAGACGACCGCGACGCCATCCGCCAGGCGCGCGAGTTGATGGCGAACCTTAACTGGAACGGCCGGCTGGTGCGGCCCGAACGCGCGGCCTTTGACGAGCCGCTTTATGACGCGGAAGAGATTCTTTCGATCGTTCCCACCGATTACCGCAAGCCTTATGACGTGCGCGAAGTGATCGCGCGCATTGCCGATGGCTCGGTCTTTCTTGATTACAAGGCGGACTATGGCGCGCATACGGTTTGCGGGTTTGCGGGCGTCGAAGGCATCCGCATCGGAATTATCGGCAATAACGGGCCCATCTGCCCGGACGGCTCGGTCAAGGCCGCGCAGTTCATCCAAAGCTGCAATCAGTCGGGAACGCCGCTTTTGTTCCTGCAGAACACCACCGGCTACATCGTGGGCAAGGACGCGGAAACCCGCGGCATCGTCAAGCATGGCAGCAAGATGATCCAGGCGGTGACCAACGCGAGCGTGCCCAAAATCACCCTGCACATCGGCGCGTCGTTCGGCGCGGGCAATTACGGCATGTGCGGGCGCGCGTATGATCCTGATTTTATTTTCGCTTGGCCCAACAACCGCATTGCCGTGATGGGCGGCGAACAGGCCGCCACGGTCATGCGCATTGTGGCCGAGAGCGGCGCCAAGCGGCGGGGCCAGGAGCCCGATCAAAAGGCGCTCGATGCCATGTTCCAGCAGGTTGTTGAAACTTATGATGCGGAAAGCCGCGCGCTGTTCGCCACGGCGCGGCTGTGGGATGACGACATTATCGACCCGCGGGACACTCGTAAGGTCGTCGCCATGTGCCTTTCCATTTGTCAGGAGGCGGAATATCGCAAGCTCCGCCCGTCCACGTTCGCGGTGGCGAGGGGGTAGGCGATGAGCTTCACCTCCCTCCTCACCGCCAATCGCGGCGAGATTGCCTGCCGCATTGCCCGGACCGCGCGGGCCGAGGGCTTGCGCGTCATCGCGGTTTATTCGGATGCGGACGAAACCGCGCCGCATGTGGCGGAGGCGGACGAGGCGGTGCGCATCGGCCCCGCGCCGGTGGCCGAGAGCTACTTGAATGCACACGCCATTCTTGACGCGGCGCAGCGCGCGGGCGCGGAAGCGGTTCATCCGGGCTACGGCTTTCTTTCCGAGAACGCGGCGTTCGCCGAAGCCGTCATCAAGGCGGGGCTTGTCTGGGTTGGCCCGCCGCCCGATGCCATAAGAGCCATGGGCGACAAGGCCGCCGCCAAGCGGTTGCTCGGGAAGGCGGACGTGCCATTGGTCCCCGGTTATGAAGGCACGGCACAAACGGACAAGGCGTTGCAGAAGGCGGCGGCCGATATCGGCTTTCCCTTGATGATCAAGGCGGCGGCCGGCGGTGGCGGGCGCGGCATGCGGCGGGTTTATTCCGACACCGCGTTCATGGAGGCGCTGACCACCGCGCAGTCGGAAGCCAAAAACGCTTTCGGGTCGGACGCGATCATCCTTGAAAAGCTGATCGAAGGCGCGCGGCACGTGGAAGTGCAAGTCGTCGCGGACAAGCACGGCAACACGGTGCACTTGGGCGAACGGGATTGCTCGGTCCAGCGCCGGCATCAGAAGATCATCGAAGAAGCGCCCTCCCCCGCCGTGACGCCGGCCTTGCGCGCGGCCATGGGTCTTGCCGCGGTGAACGCGGCCAAGGCGGTGGATTATGAAGGCGCGGGAACGGTGGAGTTCCTGCTCGATAAAGACGGCAAGTTCTATTTCCTTGAAATGAACACCCGCCTTCAGGTGGAACACCCGGTCACCGAAGAAGTGACCGGCCATGATCTCGTTGCGCTTCAGCTTGCGGTGGCGCGCGGTGAAGCGCTGTCCGATCTTGACTCCGAACCTGAGGGCAATGCCATCGAAGTTCGTCTTTATGCGGAGGATCCGGCCCACGGCTTCCTGCCGCAAACGGGGGAGCTGCTCGCGTTCGACATTCCCCCAGGCGCGCGGCTCGACACGGGCACCCAAGCGGGCAGCACGGTGAGCGCCTTTTATGATCCCATGCTCGCTAAGCTGATTACCCATGGCGCAAACCGCGAGGAAGCGTGCGCGCGGATGATCGCGGCCCTCGAAGGCGCGGCGATTTTGGGCGTCACCACCAACCGGGATTTCCTGATCGATGTTTTGAAATCGGAAGAGTTTGCAAACGGCACTGTCACCACGGATTTTTTGGATAGCTGGCGAGCCCCCGCGCCAAACGAGGCGGAATGTACTCATGCGCTCGCCCTGGCGGCGGCGCTGATCGTGTTCCGCGATGGCGGTCTTTCCTGGCGCTCGGCGGGGGAGGCGTCCGTGCCTTTACGTCTTGCACTGGGCGAGGAAACCTATGACCTGCGCGTGACGGGCCGGTTCGGCGAGATGACCGTCACCCTCGGCGACGCTGCATTTTCATTTTCCTTGTCCGGAACCGCGGGGGCCGTGCGCGTTATGGAAAATGGCGCGGAGCGGGTGATCACCACTGCCGTAAGCGGCGATCATCTTTACTTTGCCGATGGCGCGCGCACGTGGAGCATGGAAGACGTGACCTACGCCCCGCCCGAGGCCGCGGCGGGTGCGGCGGGCGCCATCCGCGCGCCCATGGCGGGGAGGATCGTCTCGATCCGCGCGGAAGAAGGAGGCACCGCCCAAAAGGGTGCGATCATCGTCACCTTGGAAGCCATGAAAATGGAACACGAGCTGACCGCCATGGCTGATGCGACCGTTGAAGCGATCCACGTGGCCGAGGGCGATCAGGTGGCAGCGAAGCAATTACTCGTGACGCTCGCGGCGGCCGGTTAACCGGTCACAAACTCGCCCTAAAGAAACACCGTTTCCGCCCACCGCGCGCCCGGGCGGCGGCACATTCCACGCGCACCCTCCGCCCTTCGCAAAAAGGGAGGGACCCCCATGAGCCTCGTCGAGCGCAGCGTTCTCTGGCTGATCGTACTTTCATTCATCGGACTTCTGGTTTTGAGCGGCTGCAACGTCGTCGACCCCCGCATCCATGACGATCCGGAGACCCCGCCGGAAACCACCGAGACTGCCCAAGCTCAAGAGGCGCAACCGGACGAAGAAACGTTCGTCGTCACCGGATCGCGGTCGGAAAGATCCGTGGCCGATCAAGCCCTGCTCGGATATTACGCACCGCCCGCAGGCCCGCAAGCCTGGCCCTGGCCCCACCCCATCCCCGACCGGGAAAACTATGAAGACGTGGAGCCCGGCCGGTTTCTGCTGGTGGGCGAACAGCCCGTCTCCACCTTCTCAGCCGATGTGGACACTGCAAGTTATTCCAACATGCGCCGTATGTTGGAAGAGGGGCGGCTTCCCCCACGCGGCGCCCTGCGCACCGAAGAGCTCGTCAATTATTTCTCTTATGATTATGCGTACCCGGAGGACCGCGCGCAGCCTTTCGCGCCGACGGTGTGGGTTACGCCCACGCCATGGAACGCAAGCACACAGTTAATGCATATCGGCATTCGCGGCTTTGACGATTTGGGCGCCGAGCCGCCGCTGCTCAACTTGATCTTTCTGATCGACGTCTCCGGCTCCATGCAGGCGCAGGACAAGCTGCCCCTGGTGCAGCAATCGCTCCGCCTGCTGGTCAATGAAATGCGCCCCGACGACCGCATCGGGATCGTTGTCTATGCGGGACGTTCGGGCGTTCTGTTGCAGCCCACCGAGGCGCGCGACCGGGGTGAGATTATCGCCGCCATTGACGGGCTCACCGCGGGCGGCTCTACCGCCGGGGCGGAGGGCCTCCGCACCGCTTATCATCTTGCCGAGGCCGGGTTTGACAATACCCGCGTCAACCGGGTGATCCTTGCCAGCGACGGCGATTTTAACGTGGGCATCGCCGACCCGGACGCCATGCGCGATTTCATTTCCCGCAAGCGCGAGACCGGCATCTATTTCACTTATCTAGGCTTCGGCACGGGCAATTATAACGATGTGATGGCCCAGCGCCTGGCGCAAGCGGGCAACGGCAACGCGGCCTATATCGATGGGCTCACTGAGGCGCGCAAAGTGCTGGTGGATGAGATGCGCAGCACCTTGTTCCCCATCGCCAACGACGTGAAGTTTCAGGTGGAGTTCAATCCGGGCCGCATCGCCGAGTACCGCCTGATCGGCTACGAGACGCGCATGCTGAACCGCGAAGACTTCAACAACGATGAAGTGGACGCGGGCGACATCGGCGCGGGCCATACGGTGACCGCGATCTATGAGATCGTGCCCGTAGGCTCGGACGCTGGTCACTACGAGCCCTTGCGTTATGGCGAAACGCAACCTGAAGCACCATATGGCGAGGAGCTTGCGTTCCTCCGTATGAGGTACAAACTGCCGGGCGAGGACGAAAGCCGGCTCATCGAACGACCCATTCGCGTGGATGAAGCAATCGACAGTCTTGTCGAAGCATCCGGTGACGCCCGCTTCGCCGCCGCCGTTGCCGCCTTCGGCCAATATTTGCGCAACGATCCTTACCTGCCGGATTACGGGCTCACTGAGATTCAAGCCCTTGCGCAAACGGGCCGCGGCACCGACGAACGGGGCCTGCGCGCCGAATTCATCCAGCTTTTGGGTCTCGCCGACTCCTTGGAGGGCAGTAAGTCGGGTTAGATGGCGGCCCGCCTCTCGCTTTTGTGATGAGCGGGGGGCGCCGCCCGCCTTGCTGGCCAACCGGCGCCCCCGCATACTTGCGGGCCGAGGGGTCCATTTGGCGGCGGAGGCGAGCCATGGTTCTCAATCTCAAATCAATGACTGGCGTATTAGCGGCGCTCGCGCTTACGGGCGGTCTTTCGGTTACGGGCGCGCTTGCGCAGGACGCCGAAGAAGCAAGCGGCGAAGCGGTTCAAGAAGAACAAGCGGCTGACACGATTGAAACAGCCGAAGAAGAATTTGTTCAGTCGGAAGTCGCGCGGCGGTCGAATTCTTGCGAGGAGTATTCCCGCGAATCAGCGGGGTGGACCTTGATGGTCGCCGCCGATCACGACCCAAGGCACACCCCTTGCGTGACCGATCAAGGCTCCCGCATCCGGCGGCGCTAGGAACTCACAGCAATACCTTCCCCCGCGTCAGCGTGGCGGCCCCCGTTCCGCGCGTGATAGAGTGCGGCTGACCGCACCGCCCGCGAGGGAGCCCCATGACCAAGAACTTCAAGCCACTCGATTTTGACGCCACGCGGCCGCCCTCGCCGTTCTTTAACGAAAGCCACCACGAGTGGCGCCAGCAGCTCCGCCGCTGGGTCGAAAAGGAAATCATGCCCTTTGCCGATGAATGGGACGAGGCGGGCGAGTTTCCCATGGCGCTCCACAAGAAAGCCGCCGATATCGGCCTTACGCGCATGGGGTACCCGGAGGAATATGGCGGCATCCGCGAAGGGCTCGACCGCTTTCATTCCATCGTCACGTCGGAGGAACTGGCGCGCCCCGGCGCGGGCGGCATCAACGCCTCGCTTATGTACCATGGCATCGGCCTGCCCCCGGTTTTGGCCGTGGGTTCGGACGAGCTGAAAAGCCGCATCGCGCCGGGGGTGATCGCAGGGGAAAAACTCATCTCCCTCGGCATTACCGAACCGGACGCGGGCTCGGACGTGGCGCAGCTTAAAACCCGTGCGGTGCGCGACGGCGACGACTACATCGTCAACGGCTCGAAGACCTATATCACCGGCGGTATGCGCGCCGATTACCTTACCACCGCCGTGCGCACGGGCGGCGAAGGGGCGGGCGGCATTTCGCTGCTGTTGATTGAAATGGATAGTCCCGGCGTCACCCGCCAGCGGCTTAAGAAACAAGGCTGGTGGGCGTCCGACACCGCGCAGATCTTCTTCGATAATGTGCGCGTGCCCGCCGCGAACCTGATTGGCGCTGAGCATCACGGCTTTGCCGGCATCATGATGAATTTCAACAGCGAGCGGCTGGGCATGGCGGCGGGGTGCACCGCCATGGCGCGGGTGTGCCTGGAAGACGCCGCCGATTGGGCGCAAACGCGAAAGACCTTTGGCAAGCGGCTCGCCGATCATCAGGTGATCCGCCACAAGTTCGCGGAAATGTACCGCCACATCAACGCGACCCAAGCCTATCTCGATCAATGCGCCTGGCGCGTGCAAAACGGCGAGACGCCGGTGGCCGATCTTGCGCTTTTGAAAGTGCAAGCCACCCAGACCATGGAATTCTGTGCCCGCGAGGCCATGCAGATCATGGGCGGGGTAAGCTATATGCGCGGAAGCCGGGTCGAGCGCATTTACCGCGAGGTGCGGGTCAACGCCATCGGCGGCGGGTCGGAAGAAATCATGCGCGATCTCGCGGCGCGGCAGTTGGGAGTTTAACCCCTACCCTCGATTCTTTCCCTTGACCCCTGCCCTCGCGGCATCTTGCTCTCGTGCGCGCGCCCGTTATCTTGAGGCCAACCGCAACGAACCCGGGACCCCGCCATGGCCAAGGAATTCCCCGCCCCCCAGGGCACCCAAGCCTATCGCGGCAACGTCAACACCTGGGAATGCGACGAGATGGGGCACATGAACGTGCGCTTCTACGTCGCCAAGGCCGAGGAAGCGATCGTTATCCTGCTGGCGGAGATGGGCTATTCGCCCGCCGAACTCACGCGGCAAAACTTGCGCGCGCTTTCGATGGATTATCACATCCGCTTTCTGGCCGAACTGCATCCGGGCGCGGGGCTTTATGCCACCGCCGGGGTGCTTGAAGCGCGCGCCGATTACTTTCGCGTTTTCATCGACCTGCGCCACGCGAGCAGCCACGTGCCCGCCGCCACCTTCAACGTGCTGGTCCAACTGCAAGACGACACAAACCGGTTTATGTCATGGCCGCCCGCGGTGCTGGCGGAAGCCGAACGCCACATGGTAGAACTGCCCGCCTTTGCTGCGCCGCGCAGCCTTGACCTTGCGCCCACCAAAGCGGATGCGAGCAAAGAAAACTCCGAAAAGCTCGGGCTTCATGAAATCAACCTAGGCATCGTCCACCGCGACCAGTGCGATCTTACCGGCGAGATGAAAGCCGAATGGTTTATGGGGCGCGTCTCGGACGGGATCGGCAACCTCGTCCGCACTTTTAATCCGTCACGCGGGGAAAAAGACAGCACGGTTGGCGGCGCGGCGCTCGAATACCGCATCATCATCCGCAAGCGCCCGCGCCCCGGCGATATTCTGGCGGTGTGTTCGGGCCTTGCCGCGGTGGGCGACAAGACCATGACCATGTGTCACTGGATGATCGACATGGAAACGGGCGAGGCCGCCGCCACCATGGCCGCGGCGGCCGCGAGCTTCGACATTGTGGAACGTAAGATTATCCCCAACGACGACGCGCGCAAGGCGGCCATGGCAAAACACATTGTCGAGGGGCTTGGAATCTGAGTTGGCGATCTAGCGCCCTTCGCCGCCGCCTTCGAGTTCTTCGTCTATTTGTTCTTCCGCGTTGCGCATGGTGCGCGCCATGATGACAAGCACACGCTCGAACCAGGTGGCCACTTCTTCGATTTCTTCCTCGGAGGGCAGGCCTTCGGTGGAAAAATCATCGTAACGCGCAAGCTCGTCACGTAACTGCTCGTTTTCGCGGGCAAGTTCGCGGTTTTCATCATGCAAGCGGTCGCGCTCGCGGCGCAGCTCGGCCGCATCGTCGCGTGCCGTGTCGCAGGAAAGGCCATCGCCGGTTTCCCGGCAAAGGCTCATTTCGCCGGTCATGGTGTCGAGGCGCACAAAGCCGTCCTCGCCGCGCTCAAGGCTGTAGCGCCCGCTTTCCTGTGCGCCCGCGGGCAAGGCAAGAAGCATTGCCGCGGCAACAAAACAAATGGGTCTAAGAGACATGTCTCATTCCTCTCTGGAACCCCGCCGGAGGAGAGCCTAGCACACTGAACCCGGGCAGAAAGAAGGCGGGCGAAACGCCGACCTTTTGTTTTGTACCCCCCTCCCTAACCCTCCCCCGCAAGGGGGGAGGGAATGAAAGAGCGTTCTTTACTTCTACCTCCCCCTTGACGGGGGAGGTCGGCGCGAACGCGCCGGGTGGGGGTGACATAAAAAAGACTCGTCATTCCGGGCGTTACATGAGCCCAAGGACAAAATCCTTGGAGGCGAATGTTAGACCCGGAATCTTGCGCCGCGACTCGCCGCCCGAGATTCCGGAGAGCTGACCCCGCCAGCCAAATCAAAGATTTGGGGCGGTATCGCTTCCGGAATGACAGGGGGTGTGGGTGGTGACGCCTACTCCGCCGCGGCCGCCACCTGCCCCTTCGGGTTGAAGCGGTTATAGAACGTGTCGTCCGCCGCCGCCATGTCGCGCAAGAGCGCACACGGACGGAAGCGTTCGCCCAGCTCATCAGCGAACCCGTCGCACGCTTCGACAAAGGCCTTGGTGCCCACCGTGTCAATCAGCGACAAAGGCCCGCCCGTGTAAGGCGCAAAACCCCAGCCCATGATGCTGCCCACATCCGCGTCGCGCACGTCGGTCACCACTTGCTCCTCAAAGCACTTGGCCGCTTCCACCGCCTGGCGGTAGAGAAGCCGCTTTTTAAGCCGCTCCACAAGTTCCGGCGTGGTGGTGGTCACCTTGATGTCCACGAGATCGGCAAGACCCGGCCACAGGCGTTTCTTGCCCTCCGCCGGGTAGTCGTAAAAGCCCTTGCCGTTCTTGCGGCCATAGCGGCCAAGCTCCGCCACCATTTTTTCCATCAGCGGATCGGCGGCGGTTGCGGTGTACTTGTCGCCCAGGTCCTTTTTCGTCTGTGTACGGACACGATGGGCGAGATCGAGCGCCACGTCGTCCGAAAGCTCCAATGGCCCACGCGGCATCCCGGTCATGCGGCCCACATTTTCCACAATGGCGGGGGCAATGCCTTCGGCCAGCATCTCGACGCCTTCGGCCACATAGGTGCCGAAACAGCGCGAGGTGTAAAAGCCCCGGCTGTCATTGACCACAATCGGCGTCTTTTTGATCTGCGCCACATAGTCGATGGCGAGCGCCAGCGCCTCGTCCGAGGTTTCCTTGCCCAGGATAATCTCAACCAGCGGCATCCGGTCCACCGGCGAAAAGAAGTGAATGCCGATGAAATTGCCTGGCCGTTCCGAGGCCTTGGCAAGGCCCGTGATGGGTAGGGTGGAGGTGTTGGAGCCGTAAATGGCATCCGCGCCGATCACGGCTTCGGCCTTTTTGGTGACTTCCGCTTTTACCTCGCGGTCTTCGAAGACGGCCTCGATGACAAGGTCGCAATCCTTGAGCGCACCGTAATCCGTGGTTGGCGTAATGCGGGAAAGAAGCGCCGCCTTGCCGTCTTCGGTCTCGCGGCCCTTGGCGATGGCTTTATCCAGAAGCCCTTCGGAATAGGCCTTGCCTTTTTCAGCGCCTTCCTGGTCCGCGTCGATCAGCACCACGTCCATGCCCGCCTTGGCGGAGACATACGCAATCCCTGCGCCCATCATGCCCGCGCCGAGCATGCCGAGCTTTTTGACCTCCTTGCGCTCAACCCCTTGGGGCCGGCGCGCGCCCTTTTGCAGTTCCTGAGAGGAAAGGAACAGGGAGCGGATCATGTTCTTCGATTCAGGCCGGTTCAGAAGGTCAATGAAATAGCGCGCTTCGATGCGGAGGCCCGCATCGATGGGCACCTGGGTGCCTTCATAAACGCATTTCATAATGTTGATCTGGGCGGGATAGTTCCCATACGTCGTTTTGCGCAAAAGCGCGTTGCCAATGACGAAGGTGGTGCCGTTGCCTTTGTCGTAAGGCGAACCGCCGGGGACCTTGAAGCCCTTTTTGTCCCAAGGCTGCTCAGCATCGCCTTCTTCCTTGAGCCAGCGTTTGGCCTCGGCGATAAGCTGGTTCGCCGGGACCGTCTTGTGGATGATGCCCATTTCGGCGGCCTTCTTGGGGCGCACGGATTTGCCTTGCAAAAGCAGCGGCAGGGCCTCCGCCGCGCCGATGAGGCGGGGTAGCCGCTGGGTGCCGCCGCCGCCGGGCAGAAGGCCCACCTTCGCCTCGGGTAATGCAAGCTGAATGGCATCGTCGTCCGCCGCCACGCGGTAATGGCAGGCCAGCGTGATCTCAAGACAGCCGCCCATGGCAAGGCCGTTGATGGCGGCGGCCCACGGTTTGCCCGAAGTTTCCATAGTGCGCAGCAAATGAATAAAGCCCATATGGCTGTCATATTGCTTTTGCAGCTTCTGCTCGCGGCTCAGCTCGCCCGTGCCGGAGCCGGCAGATGAGCCCATCTCGCCTAAGTCCGCGCCCGCACCGAACGCTTTTTTGCCGGAGGTGAGCACGACGCCTTTGATGGCGTCGTTCTTTGTCACCTCTTCGACGATGGCGCCTAGGTCCTTCATGGACGCCGCCGAAAGCACGTTCATGGAACGGTCCGGCATATCCCAGGTGACCGTGAAGATACCGTCGCCGTCGAGATCGGTTTTGAAGTTTTCGTATGTCATGGGGATGTTCCTTCAGATCTCTTAGACGCGCTCGATAATGGTGGCCGTGCCCATGCCCGCACCCACGCACAAGGTGGCAAGGGCGGTGGAAAGGTCGCGCCGTTCGATCTCATCAAGCACCGTGCCGAGGATCATGGCGCCGGTCGCGCCCAACGGATGGCCCATGGCGATGGCGCCGCCGTTCACGTTGATCTTGTCGTGCGCGATGCCGAGGTTCTTCATGTAACGCAGCACCACCGAGGCGAAGGCTTCGTTGAGCTCATAGAGATCGATGTCATCGACTTGCAGCCCCGCGCGGCGAAGCGCCTTTTCCGTCACGTATTGCGGGCCGGTCAGCATGATGGAGGGTTCCGAGCCGATGGAAGCGAAGGCCTTCACCCGCGCCCGCGGCGTGAGGCCAAACTCCTCGCCCATTTCCTTGGTGCCCAGCAAGACGGCGGAGGCGCCATCCACGATGCCCGACGAATTGCCCGCCGTGTGCACATGGGTAATGGCTTCGACTTCCGGATAACGCTGGATCGAAATGGCATCGAAGGCAAACTCCCCCGGCATGGCGAAGGAAGGATCGAGCGCACCGAGGGATTGCATGGTGGCATCGGGGCGCAAATGTTCGTCCTTGTCGAGCAGGGTAAGGCCGAGCTGGTCCTTCACCGGCACCACGGAGTTATCGAAATAGCCGTTGTCCCAGGCGTGCGCCGCGCGCTTTTGGCTTTCCACCGCAAAGCCGTCCACGTCGTCGCGGGAAAAGCCGTCCATCGTGGCGATCAAATCGGCTGAAACCCCTTGGGGCGTGAAGTAAGCATCGAGCGCGATCGACGGGTCCGTGGGCCAGGCACCGCCGTCGGAGCCCATGGGCACCCGGCTCATGGCCTCAACCCCGCCGCCGATGGTCATATCGCATTGGCCGGACATGACTTGCGCCGCGGCGATGTTCACCGCTTCCAAACCGCTCGCGCAGAACCGGTTCACCTGCACGCCGCCCACGCTGTCGTCAAAGCCCGCATTCAGAACGGCCGTGCGCGGGATCACCGCGCCCTGTTCGTTCACGGGTGAGACGACGCCCATGTAAACGTCATCCACCTTCGCTGTGTTGAGATCGTTCCGGTCACGGATGGCTTCGAGCACCTGGGTTGCGAGAGCGAGCGCGGTCACTTCGTGCAGCGCGCCGTTTGCCTTGCCTTTGCCGCGCGGGGTGCGGACGGCGTCGTAGATGTAACAGTCGGTCATGATCTAAACTCCGGTTGAACGTGGAAGGGGCGACCCGAAGGACGCCTAGAGAAAAGACGCGGGCGGAGACGTGAGAAAAGCCCGCCCCCTTCCGCGTACTGATTATTCCGCGGCGTTACCGATGCCGTAGCCGACGACCTTCACGCCGTCCTGGCCGCCGGGTTCCTTGGCGAGTTGCGCAAGGCGCAGGTCGATATATTCGATGCCTTTGCGCAGTTCTTCGAGGGCGCCTTCGAGGTCTTGGCGCTGTTGCTCAAGATCGACAATCTGCTTTTCGAATTTTTCACGGCTGTGGCGCCATTGGGTCTCGCGCCGGTCCCCGAGATCGTAAAGGTCGAGCATCTCGCCGATCTCGGCCAGCGAGAAGCCCACGCGCTTGCCCACCAGAATAAGGCGCAGCCGCGCGCGGTCGCGTGGGGAGAACACCCGTTGCTGACCGTTGCGCGTGGGCGCGATCAAACCTTTGTCTTCATAGAAACGAATGGCCCGCGCGGTGACATTAAATTCGCGCGAAAGCTCGGTGATGGTGAAAGTCTCTTGGGCATTGGTCGGCATGTCGCTTCCCCCTTGCTGGTTGGCCTGCCGGAATGGTGAGGGGAGATTAGATACCGCTGACGTAAGCGTCAATCATGCTTTACCTATCGTTAACTTCTGACAAGTTCAACGCGCTGAACCAGCAAAATTATGTCGCATGCTTGATATATTATTGCGTGCGCTCGCCTGCGGCGGGCTGCCCCGTGCCCTTGAAAAACAAGGTTAACTGGGAATTAACAGCGCGTGGGCCATCCTCGGGGTTCGGTGGCCACCGACAATGAACGGCATTGACAAGCGGCAGGCAGGCCACAAGAGGTGATTCGCAAGATTTAGTGTGAAGCGCGCGGGTTTACACTAAATAAGCCCATCGCTAGATTCTTGCCGCCTGTTCAAACGCATAGCGATTCGGATGAAACCTGCGATCCCTTGGAGTGTAAAAGGGGTTGATCCTGATGCCCGCGAAGCGGCGAAACGGGCGGCCCGGAGCGCCGGGATGACGTTAGGGGCTTGGCTGAACCAGAAGATTCTGGAAGGCCAAGGCGCCGGCGGCAGCGCTTCGACCGTCACGCAAGCTGGTTCGCTCGGCTACCGGACAAATGAGCCCCCGAGTTCCGGCCCCGGCCTTCTCGCCGGATCCGCCCGCTATGGCGAGCCCGAAGCCCGCCCGACGGTGGAGCTGGGCGCGGTCAGCAATTCCATCGATGCGCTGCGCCGTCACCTTGAAGATGCCGATACCCGCGCCGAAAATACCTACGGCCAAGTTTCGCGTTCCCTCGAAGCGATGCTCGCCCGGCTTGATGAGGCATCGGCGCGGCGGCGCACGGACACAGGCAAGACCAGCACCGAAGGCCTTCACGCCATTCAGCGCGCGCTGACCGACGTCACCCAGCGGCTTTCTGCCGTAGAGGCGCGGCGCGACTCCGCCCAGGACATGATGGGGGTCGAGCGTTCGTTCGGCGAGATCAGCCGAGCCTTTGACAAAGCCAGCGCCCAAACTACCCAGCGCATCGACCAAGTGGAGCGGTCGGTCGAACGGGTGGCCGACCAGACCGAACGCCGCGACGACCGCCGCATGGAAGCGATCAGCGGGCTTGAACGCGCGGTGACCGAGGTGGTGAGCCGCCTTGATGAAGTTTCTCAGCGGCAAGACGACACCTCCCAGCAGCAAACGGACGCCGCGCGCGAGGCCGAGCGTGTGATCGCGGACTTGCGCGATGAGATCTCAGAGCGCGACAACGCCATCGCGCCCGCGGTCGATTTGCTCCGTGAGCGGATGTTCGAGCTTTCCGACCAACTGGAATCGTCACGCACCGCCGGACGGGAAGCGGTGGAAAGCAAACTTTCCGATGTCGAGCAGCGCATTGCCGATGCGCTGGAAAACACGGCCAAGGCCGAAGACCTTGTCAGCCTTGAATCCCGTGTCACGGTCGGCGCCACGGAAACCGTCAAGGGCGCGGTTGGCGCGCTGCAGCGTGAGCTGCACGAGGACATCACGCAGCTTGAATCTCGCGTTACCGCGAACGCCACTGAAATCGTCAAGGACGCGGTGGGCACCTTGCAGCGCGATCTTTACGAGGAACTGGCAAACCGCCTGGATGCCACTGAGACGCGGAACGCCAAGGCGGTCGAGCTTTTACAGGCCGAGATCGTCGAGCATTTGAAGGACGCGCGCGAGGAACCGGAAGCGCCCGCCATGGGGCACAACGCGCCGGAGATGTCGGAGTTCGAAGAGCGCATCGCCGCCCGTTTCGATCAGATGGCGGCGCAGTTCGACCACCTTGCGCGCGATATCGATTCGCGCATCGACCGGGTGGGCCTTGACGCACGCCAAGAAATTGAATCCCTGCGCGAGGAGTTTGGCAACAGCGCACCGCCCGAGCCGGTGTTGCCCGAGCGGTCACCCTTTTTCGACCAAGAGCCCCCTGCCCCCAGCAACGAGACGGCCCCGGATACCCCTGCTCGAGAAACAGCGCCCGAGGAACCTGAAGACCCCGCGCCCGTAGAGCCCGAGCAGGTTGCCGCCAGCTTTGCCGCTGACAGCGCGGGCCTGCGCGAGGCGGCGGCGCGGCCGAGCGAAACCGGTGTTTTCTGGGTCGGCAGCGATAATGACAACGACCATTACGGCGTCCGCACCTCCATCGCGCTGTTCGTGATCGTGTTGTTGCTCACGAGCGTCGGGCTGATCGGCTATAGCGGTTGGCGCCTGTGGTCGCAGGGCCAGCTCGATTTGTCGTTTCTCAACTGGGTTCTGCCTGAGCAATCCATCGAGGTCGAACCCGCGCGGCCGAGCGAGCCGGAGCCCGCCGAAGAACCGGAAGCAATGTCCGACCCGGTGGCGGGCGCCGGGCCGGACGAAAGCACCCTGGAAAGCACTCTGGCCGAAACCGAAACAACCGGGCCTGAACCGGAAACCGCCGCGCCGGTTCTGGCGGTACCCGCGCCAAGCACGCAAACCGCATCAGAGCCCGCTGCATCCGAACCCTCCTCCGTATCCGAACCGGCGACATCTGAACCGGCTGAACCGCAGGCGGCGGCGGGCGGCCCCGAGCAGCTTTATGGTGAGGCGCTGTCCTTGCTCGAAACCGGCGGCGCGGACGCGCGCGCGGCGGAGCTTCTGCGCGAGGCCGCCGAGGCGGGCCTGACCGCGGCCGAGTTCCAACTGGGTGCCCTTTACGAAGCGGGCCTGGGGGTTCCCCAAGACACAAACGCCGCGCGCGATTGGTACGAGCGGGCAGCCCAAGGCGGCAACGCCCGGGCCATGCACAGTCTTGCGATCCTTTACGCGGACGGCGCCATCGGCGGCGCCCCCAGCTATGCCGAAGCCGCGCGCTGGTTCGCCGAAGCCGCCGCCTACGATGTCCGCGATTCCCAGTATAATCTGGCGGTGCTGTTCGAACGGGGTTTTGGCGTGCGCACCGATTTGCGCCAGGCCTATCTCTGGTATGCCATCGCCGAACGGGGCGGCGATACGGAAGCGGCGAACCGCCGCGTGGTGCTCGGGGGCCGTCTTGAGGAAAACGTGCGCACTCGCATCGATGAGGCGGTGGTGCGCTGGCGCCCGCGCCCGCGCGATCCCGAAGCCAACGGCCAGTTCTCCATCTCCCGCCCCCTTGGCCCGAGCCCTGCGGAGATCGCCCGGACTCAGTATCTGCTCTCGCTCATGGGCTATGACCCCGGGCCCGCCGACGGCGTGACCGGCCCGCGCACCACGGAAGCCATTCGCGCCTTTGAACGGACTGCTGGCATCGCGGTCACGGGCCGTGTTACTCCAGAGTTGATTTCCCGTCTCGAAATCGAACTTGCCTCGCGCGGCGGGCGGGGCTGAGCGGGAGAAACCTAGACACACAAAATCCGGCGGGACCGGCAGAGACGTCCACCCGCGCGGGGGTGCGGAGTGGCGCTTACTCATGCAGGTCTATCTGCCGATCGCCGAATTATCCGTAAACATCCTTTTGCTTGTGGCGATGGGCGGAGGGGTCGGATTTTTGTCGGGCATGTTCGGCGTGGGCGGCGGCTTTCTAATGACACCGCTTTTGATCTTTACCGGCGTGCCGCCCTCGGTCGCCGTCGCCACGGAAGCCAATCAGATCGTCGCCTCCTCGGCGGCGGGCGTCGGCGCCCATTGGCGGCGGCGGGCGGTCGATTTCAAAATGGGCAGCGTGCTGCTCGCCGGCGGGCTGATCGGATCATCCGCTGGCGTATGGATCTTCCGCTATCTGCGCGAGCTGGGGCAGATCGACCTCATCATTTCGCTGTCTTACGTGATTTTTCTCGGCGCCATCGGCAGCCTGATGCTGGTCGAATCCCTCGGCGCCATGCGCACCGCCGACCGCGGCGCGAGCCTTGCGCGCCGTCCCGGCCAGCACAATTGGGTGCACGGCCTGCCGCTCAAGATGCGGTTTCACCGCTCGCGGCTTTATATCAGCGCCATCCCCCCGCTCGGCATCGGGGTTCTGGTGGGCCTGCTTGCTTCCATCATGGGCGTGGGCGGCGGCTTTATTATGGTGCCGGCGATGATCTATATCCTCCGTATGCCGACCAATGTGGTGATCGGGACCTCGCTGTTTCAGATTCTGTTCGTGACCGCCTTCGTCACCATGCTGCACGCGGTGGCGAACCAGACCGTGGACATGGTGCTCGCCTTCTTCTTGCTGGTGGGCAGCGTGGTGGGCGTGCAGTTCGGTGTACGCGTGGGCGCGCGGCTGAGGAGCGAGCAACTGCGCGCGCTCCTCGCCATCCTCGTGATCTTCGTTTGCGCGCGGCTCGCCTATGGGCTTATCGCCGAGCCCGCAAATCCATTCTCGCTGGGGGCGATAGCGCATTGATGAGACCACTCATATACCTCTTCACGCTTTTGCTCGTGCTCGCGCCCACCGGCGCGGCGGCCCAGCGCCTGGTGGCCGATCTTTCCGACCACCACATCTCGCTTACCTCGAGTTTCACGGGAACCGAGATTATCGTCTTCGGCACCATTGAAGATTTGCCCGAAGACGGCACGGGCCCCTTCGATATTGCGGTGGTGGTGCAAGGGCCGCCGGAAACCATCGCCGTGCGCCGCAAGGAACGCATAGCGGGCATCTGGATGAACACGCAATCGGTGACCATCGAGGACCTGCCGAGCTTCTATTATGTGGCCAGCAGCTCGCCCTTCTATGAGCTGATGTCGGCGAGCCGCCGCAATTCCTACGATATTGGCACGGACGTTTTGGGATTGCCCGATGGGCCCTTCGACCCCGCCCAGTCGGAACGCTTCGAGCAGTTCCGCGCCGCCATGATCGGACTTATGACCGAAGAGGGGCTGGTTGTCGAAAACCAGCAAGGGGTGCGCTTTCGCGGCGAGCATTTGTTCCGCGCCCGCATCCCCATTCCCGCAACCGTGCAAGAGGGCACCTACAACGTCACCGTGTTCCTGTTTGAAAACGAAAGCGTCATCGGCGCACAAAACGCACTGTTGACTATCGACAAGGTCGGCATCGAGGGGCGGCTTGCGACGCTGGCTTACGAGTTTCCTTTTATTTATGGCTTCATGGCGCTTTTCATGGCGCTGATCGTCGGGCTGGGAGCGAACTTCATCTTCCGCGGAAACTAAAGGGCGGCCCGCGCGATTTTTTGCGGTGGAATCTCGTAAACTTGGTCCCGGCCGAGGACCCAGGCCGTGGGCGCCGCGCAAAAAAGCCCGGCAAACGCCGCGTCCGTGATATCGAGCCCACCGGTAAAAGCGCCAAAGGCCGGCAGGATAAGGCGGCGCCCATCGCCTGCGAAACAGCGCCGCCGCAGGTTCCGGCTCCGTGTACGGACAATGGCGGCGGGGTGGAGGTGCCCCGCAATCTCGCCCAGTGCCTCACCCGCGCGCGGCTCGTGCCGCAAAGTCAGCGGGCCGAGGTCGAGCTCAACTGCTACCTCCCCGCCGATCCCGCCGGGCAGCACCTCGTCGTGATTGCCGGTCAGCCAGATCCAATGAAGATTTGCAGTAAGCTCTTGAATAGCGCTCAAGTCCTCATGGGAAATGCGCTCGCCCGCTTCGCCGTCGTGAAAGGAATCGCCCAGCGCAATCACCGTCTGCGGCTGGTGCCGCGCAATGGCCACGCCAAGCGCCTGCAATGTGGCGCGGGTGTCATAAGGCGGCAGCATCTGCCCCTTGGCGGCGAAGGCCGAGCCTTTCTCAAAGTGAAGATCGGCGACAAGCAGAACGCCGCGCGCGGGCCAGAAGGCAGCGCCGGTGGGATCGCCCAGCAGCACCTCGTCCAGAACCGCGATTTTCGCGCAGCCGTTCTCCACTTATTCCATCGCCTCTTTGATCAGTTGGCTTTCCGAGATCTCGCGCAACAGCGCCTCGTTCGCCTCACCGTAAATGGGAACCTTGCCGATCTCCAGCATCACCGGCACGGCGAGCGGGGATATGCGCTCAAGGGTCCGCTGCACGATATTGCCCTTGATTCTATGCAGCGCGTCGCCAAGCCGCGCAATGTCGAGAAAACCCCCCGCCGCGTCCGCATAGGTCGCGCGCAAAAGAACGTGATCGGGCTCATGCTCGCGCAGGACGTCATAAATCAAGTCCGACGAAAAGGTCACTTGCCGCCCGGTTTTTTCCTGACCCGGAAAGCGCCGCTCGATAAGACCGGCGATCACCGCACAGTCGCGGAAGGTGCGCTTTAAGAGCGCCGACTCGCCCAGCCAGTTTTCAAGATCGTCCCCCAGCATGTCCTCGTCAAAAAGCGCGTCCATGTCGAGGCCGCTCATGTCCTCGAGCCCCCAAATGGAAAGCGCGTATTCATTGGCAACAAACCCCATGGGGTGGAGCCGCATGCGCTCAAGCCGCCGGGTGAGCAACATGCCGAGGGTCTGGTGGGCAAGGCGGCCTTCGAACGGATAGCAAACGAGATAGTGCTTGCCGCCCCGGGGGAAGGTTTCCACAAGCATCTCGCCCGGTTTGGGGAGCACCGACTTGCGCCGCTGAATCTCGAGCCATTCGGCGACGGGCCCGGGCAGGCCCTGCCACTCGGACGGGTTCGAGACAATGTGGCGCACGCGCTCGGCCAGATAAGTGGAAAGCGGAAACTTGCCGCCGTAGAAACTGGGGATCATCGGGTTGTCGTCGGAGGTGCGCGAGACGAAGGCCTCGGTTTCGTGAAGACGCTCGAAGCGCAGAACTTCTCCTGCGAACAAAAACGTCTCCCCCGGCGCGAGCTGGTCGATGACCCATTCTTCCACCTCGCCCAGCACGCGGCCGCCGCGCGCCGTCTTTCCGCGCCCCGGTTTTACCAGCCGCACCTTGAGCGCAGGCGATTCCACAATCGTGCCCACATTCATACGGTAGCGCTGGGCGATTTGCGGATTTGCCACCCGATACCGCCCCTCGGGGGTTTTTACGATGCGGCGGAAGCGGTCGTAGGTGCGGAGCGCATAGCCCCCAGTGGCGACAAAATCCACCACCGCTTCAAAGTCCTCATAAGGAAGATCCTGATACGGAGTGGCGCGGCGCACCTGGTTATAGAGTTCCACAAGATCGAAGGGCTCGGCACACGCCGCCCCCAGCACGTGCTGCGCAAGGACATCGAGCGCGCCCTTGCGCGGCGGCGCGCCGTCGAGAATGTTCTTCTCCGCCGCTTCGCGGGCGGCAGTGCATTCCATCACCTCAAAACGGTTCGACGGCACCAGAAGCGCGCGGGAGGGCTCGTCCATGCGGTGATTGGCGCGGCCGATGCGCTGCAAAAGCCGGCTTGCGCCTTTGGGCGCGCCCACATGGACCACAAGGTCCACCTCGCCCCAGTCGATCCCCAGATCAAGCGTGGAAGTACAGACCACGGCCTTGAGCTTGCCCGACGCCATGGCCGCTTCCACCTTGCGGCGCTGTTCTTTCGCCAGCGAGCCGTGGTGAAGCGCGATGGGCAGGTTCGCATCGTTAAGCCGCCAAAGTTCCTGAAAGATAATCTCCGCCTGGCTGCGCGTGTTCACGAAGACGAGCGTCAGGTCCGCCGCCTGAATGGCGTTATAAACTTCCGGCACCGCGTGCCGCGCCGAATGACCGGACCACGGAATATGCGCCTCGCTCGCCAGCACCGTGACGCGGGGGGCGGTGCCAGCCTTGCCGAGCACGAGATCGGCGAGCTGTTCTTCTTCGCCTTGCGGCATTAGAAAGCGGCGAAGATCGTCCGGGGTCTGAACGGTTGCGGAAAGGCCAATGCGCCGCGCGCCCGGCACGAGGTCTTCAAGCCGCGCCAGATTGAGCGCCAGCAGATCGCCGCGCTTTGAGGTGACGAGCGCGTGCAGCTCGTCAAGGATCACGCATTTGAGCGAGCGGAAGAACCGCCGCGCGTCCTTGTAGGCGAGCAGAAGCGCGAGCTGTTCGGGCGTCGTAAGCAAAACATCCGGCGGGGAGATTTTCTGGCGCTGGCGCCGCCCGGCGGGCGTATCGCCGGTACGGGTCTCCACCTTGATGGGAAGCCCCATCTCGGCGATGGGCTCTTCAAGATTGCGCGCGATATCCACCGCAAGCGCCTTTAGGGGCGAAATGTAAAGCGTGTGCGTGCCGCCCATTTGCGCCGGCGTGCCGGGCTTGCGGCGCCCACGATCCGCAAGCTCAATCAGGCTCGGCAGAAACCCGGCCAGGGTTTTACCACCGCCGGTGGGCGCGATCAGCAGCGACGAGCGCCCCGCCAGCGATTTTTCCAACAGCTCCAGCTGATGCGACCGGGGCCGCCAGCCGCGCGCGGCGAACCAACTTGCGAAAACCGGCGGCAGCAGGTCGGCCTTGGCGGAGAGGGTCACGTCCATGGAGGGACTATAGGGGCTTGGCCTAGGCCACGAAAAGTGCGCGCGCCTATTGGCGGGGCGGGCCCCGAAAGGCTATGAAGCTCGTCGCCATCTAACTCGATCATTGCACGCAACCATTGCCCTTAAGAGGAAGCCCCGATGCCTGAAGCGTCCGAAGAACAAATGCAAGAATTCATGGACTGGCTGATCCCCACCGTGAGCGAAATGGGGCTGAACCTTTTGGGCGCCATTCTGGTCCTCAGCATTGGTTTCTGGATCGCCGCGCGCATCCGCAACTGGATCAAGCGCGTGCTGGGCAGGCTTCCCGATTTCGATCAGTTGCTGACGGCGTTTCTGGCAAGCCTCGCGCGCTACACCATTATCGCCATCACCATTCTGGCGGTACTCGCCCAGTTCGGGATTGAGACCACAAGTTTCATTGCCGTGCTCGGCGCCGCCGGCCTTGCGGTCGGTCTTGCCTTGCAGGGCACGCTTTCCAACGTTGCTGCCGGGGTCATGCTGCTGATCTTCCGGCCTTTCAACACCGGGCAGTTTGTGGAGGTCGCGGGGCACGCGGGAACGGTCAAGGGGCTGACGCTTTTTACCACCGAGCTTGCCACCGCCGACAATGTGCAGATCATCATCCCGAACGCCGCCGTGTGGGGCGATTCGGTCAAGAACTACA
>JANQLJ010000159.1 GCA_028280665.1 Alphaproteobacteria bacterium | reverse complement strand
ATGTGCCGACGGTAAAGACGCCGGAAAGATTGAGCCCCACCGCAAAGAGGAGCGCGGCGAAGGCAGCGACCACTTGCGGCGACTGCAACTGAAAGCCCCAACCGATCTCCGCGCCACCCGCCCGCAAGCCCATGAGGAGCAGCGCAATCAGCGAAAAGCTGAGCACGATGCCCGCAGTGTAGGCGAGCCCGTGAAAGCGCACGCGCCAGGGCCGGTCGTGCGCCACTGACACGAATGTCAGCGCCTTGAGAAAGACAATAGGAAAGACGCACGGCATGAGGTTCAGAATGAGCCCGCCAAGCAGGGCAAAGAGCGCCGCCTGGCCAATACCGATGCCGCCGTGCCCTGCTCCCGACGGCTCAAAGCGCCGCGTCATGGCGCCCGCGGGGATAGGGCCAGGCGCGGCTTCAATTTCAAGCGCGCGTGACAGGTGCCCGCCAGCGATCTCTTCTTCGACAGTGATCAGCCCACGGATGGTTTCGGGAGCCATGCCTCGCCTGAACTGGGACCCCGCCGCAACATTAAGCGTGAGCCCCTCGGGCCCGAACCGGATGTCCTGCCGGGCCGCATTGTCGATAAGCCCCGGTGTCTCGGGGAACAGCGCCACGCCCCGAATGCGGCCCTCGGCAAGGGGGCCCGCGAGATCAGGGCCCAACAGCGCGACGCGCAGGGTGCCGCTCTCTTGCTCAAAGCGTGCTTGCCAGGGCGAGGGTTGCGCCAGGGCCTCGCGTGCCCGCGCGAACACATCCACCGCCGCCAGATTGCGCGCGGGCGTGCCCGAGACCACGGGAAGCGAAATGTCAACGGCCCCATCTTCGGGAATGCAAATGTCCGCGCAAACGAGCCAGTAAACATGGGCGCCGATCTCAACACGCGATCCGGGCGTCAACCCCGCCGGCACATTGAGCGGCACCAGCAATATGGCTTCGTCTTCATAGCCGAAGTTGACGAGCGGGCCGTAAGGCTGGCGCTCGGGGGGCTGCCAGATCACTTCGCCCGCGGTAAAGCCCGGGGGCAATTGCCATTCGATATGCGTCGGCTCGCCCGAGTCGCCCGGGTTCTTCCAATAGGTATGCCAGCCCGGCGCAATCTCCTGCTGAAGCGCCAGCCACACCGTGCCGCCCGCGGCGGGCACGCCCGCTTCTTCGGGCATGAGCTCTACGCGCACGCGCTCGGTGGCAAAGCTTGAGGCGCCATAAGCTGGCACGGTGAGAGCCAGCCAAAACACCGCCAGCGCGCCCAACACAAAGTGCAGGCCGGTGCCTTTCGCCTTTTTCACGCGCACACCCACGTCCATTTGATCCTTCCGGGCTGCCCCTTGCCTGTGCTTGAATAACTGATGCCACGGCCCGGCGTTCTGTAACAGGCGCGGGCCATACAAGAAAGAGTGAAGGACGGGGCAAGTGCCGGTCTCCGCGCAATACGGTCCGCTGGAACGCCAGCGCATCGACATCTATCCAGCCAAGGTTAAAGGCACCGGACCCTCGCCGGTCCTCGTTTTCATCTATGGCGGCGGCTGGACGGAAGGACGCCGGTCGCTTTACGGCTTTTTGGGCAAGGCCTATGCGGCCAAGGGCTTTACCGTGGCGGTTCCCGACTACCGGCTTTACCCCGAGGCACGCTTTCCCGATTTCGTGGTCGATGCGGCGCTCGCGCTTAAATGGGTGACAGACCATATCGAGGATTATGGCGGAGATGCGCGCCGCCTGCATCTGATGGGCCATTCGGCGGGCGCTCATATTGGCGCGCTTTTATGCCTTGACCGGGAACACCTGGGCGCGGTGGATCTTGCGCCCGGCCGCATCAAGACCTTCACCGGCATTGCCGGACCTTACAGTTTCAACCCGCTGAAATATGACAGCACACGGCCTCTCTTCGCGCACCTTGAAGATGTGAACGTCGCGCGCCCCATCAAGCACGCCCACGGGGATGCGCCGCCCATGCTGTTGCTCCATTCGGTGCCGGACAAGACGGTGCTGATCAAAGACAGCCAGCACCTTCATGCGGCGATCAACGACGCGGGAGGCCGGGCCCGCCACATCGCCTATCCGCGCATCGGTCATATAGGGATCATTCTGGCCATTGCCGCGCCGGTGCGTTTTCTTGCGCCAACTTTTCGTGACAGCCTTGCCTTCATGCGCGCCCAAGACGCAGGCACGGAGGACTTGAATACCGTCCCCGCGCGCGCATTTGCTTAAACGGGCGGGGCCGCTATGGTCCGCACGGATGAAAGGGGCTTGAACGGACATGGACGCGAACGCCATCAGAAACGCCCTCACGGCGGCCTCGCAAGCGCTGCAGGCGGGCCGCCCGCGCGACGTGGAAGCGGCGGTGGCGCCGGTTCTTAAAGCCGCGCCGCGGGAGCCGGGCGCGCAAATCCTCAAGGCGATTGCATGCCATCAGCAAGGGCGTATTGACGAAGCCCTGCCGCACGCGGAAAAGGCGGCGCAGCTCGCGCCCACGGACGCCAATATCCTCGGCACCTACGGCACTATCCTGATGGCCGCGGACCGGCCCGGAGAGGCGCTTCAGGTCTTCAAGCAACTCGCGCGCGCCAACCCACAAAGCGCGCAGGCGTTCTTCACAATCGGCCTTCTGCACAACCGGCTCGGCCAGTACGAAGAGGCGCTCGAGGCCTTCACCACGGTCGACCGCCTGACCCCCGGCAAAACGGAATCCAAACGCAATCTCGCCAATGCGCTTTATGAGGTTCAGCGCTTTGAAGAAGCGGTGGAGCCCGCACGCATCGCCGCTGAAGACCGGCCGGACGACAAGAACGCGCAATACACCCTGGCCAAGATACTTCTCGCAGCGGGCAAGCCAGAAGAAGCGCTGGAGGTTTTTGACCGCCTTCAAGACGGCGGCATGTTCGCAAACAAGTCCCACGCCTATCGCGAGGTGGCGCTGCGCGAGCTTGGGCGGGACGCGGAAGCCAACGCCGTGGGACGCCTTGAGGATTATGTCTGGCCGCTAAAGCTGAAAGCACCGCCGGGGTTTCTCTCGCTCGATGCATTCAACGACGCGATCTGCAACGAGATGTTGAACCATCCGGAGATCGAGGACGCCCCCACCCACCGCGCGACGCGGCACGGGCGCAAGGTCTCCAATCTCTTGACCAATCCCTCGCCGCTTATGACGACGTTCGGGGAGATGATAAAGGGAGCGGTTGCAGACATGCAGGCCCATCTTGTCCGCAACGCAAGCGACGGGCCCTTTGCCACCGCCCCGCCGCCAGGGCCTTGCGAGATCGACCTGTGGGTCAACATCATGCACCGCCAAGGCCATCAGTTGCCGCACTTCCATCCGCAAGGCTGGCTTTCGGGCTGTTATTACGCGCGCGTGCCCGAGCAGATCGAAAGTTCAGGCGAGGCGCATGAAGGCTGGATCGAGTTTGGCCGTCCCGCCTATCACCTTCCGCATACGAAGGAACCCAAGACACGGGCGGTAAAGCCCGAAGAAGGGCTTATCGTCTTGTTCCCCTCGTATCTTTTCCACCGCACCATTCCATTTGAAAGCGATGATCTGAGGATCAGTTTCGCCTTCGATGTGGTCCCCACCGCGTGGAAAAACTCCGCCCGGGAAAGCGGCGCCGAGGTTTAAAGTAAAACGCCGGAGCGCAAGGCCCCGGCGTTTCATGTGAGGATTTCCGCTAAGGCTCAGAAGATTTCGAACAGCCCGGCGGCACCCTGACCGCCGCCGATGCACATGGTGACAACGCCCCACTTGGCGCCGCGGCGTTTGCCTTCAATGAGAAGATGCCCGGTGCACCGCGCGCCGGTCATCCCGAAGGGGTGGCCGATGGCGATGGAGCCGCCATTGACGTTGTACTTCTCGGGATCGATGCCGAGCTTGTCGCGGCAATAAAGGCATTGCGACGCAAAGGCTTCGTTAAGTTCCCAGATATCGATGTCATCGGCCTTGAGGCCCGCGCGCTCCAAAAGCCGCGGCACCGCATAAACCGGGCCGATGCCCATCTCATCGGGCTCGCACCCCGCAACCGCAAAGCCGCGGAAGGCCCCCATGGGCTCGAGCCCCCGGCGTTCGGCATCTTTCGCTTCCATAACGATGCACGAGGACGCGCCGTCCGAAAGCTGCGAAGCGTTACCCGCGGTCACGTACTTGCCTTCCTTGACCACGATGCCGTCCTTGAAGACCGGCGCGAGGCTTTGCAGGCCTTCGAGCGTCGTCTCGGGCCGGTTGCATTCGTCCTTTTCGACCACGTAATCGACGATGCTTTCTTCCTTGGTTTCCTTGTCGACCTTCTTCATTTTCGTCCGCAAGGGGACGATCTCGTCATCGAACTTGCCCCCCGATTGCGCCTCGGCAATGCGCTGCTGGCTGCGCAAGGCGTATTCGTCTTGAACCTCGCGGGAGACGTTGTACCGGTCGGCCACGATCTCGGCGGTTTCGATCATGGCCATCCACAGCGCCGGCATGCGCCCGAAAAGCTCGGGCTCGACAATGTTGTCCGTGTTCATCTGGCCGCGGCCGACAAGGCTGATGCTTTCAACCCCGCCCGCCGCCATCACCGGCACGCCTTCGCCCACAACGCGGTTTGCGGCCATGGCAATCGCCTGTAAACCCGATGAGCAAAAGCGGTTCACCGTGGTGCCCGCCACCGAAACCGGGCAGCCCGCCTGCATGGCGGCGATGCGGCCCACGTTCATGCCCGTGGCCCCTTCCGGGTTGCCACAGCCCAGGATGTAGTCTTCCACTTCGCCCGGTTCGATCTTGGCGCGGTCGATGGCGTGCTTGAGCGTATGGCCGGCCATGACCGAGCCGTGGGTGATGTTGAACCCGCCCCGGCCCGCCTTGGCGAGCCCCGTGCGCGCGGTGGAAACGATGACTGCTTCGCGCATGTCTTGCTCCTTCGATTTTTCTCGTGTCCGGTCATTCAGCGCCAGGGGACCGCCCCGCCCGGCAATTCATCGGTAACCATACGCGCCCCGGCGGCGTTTGGCGATTCCGAAGGCTGCGCGGCGCAATATGGCGCAACATTGCGCGCCGCTTGCCACAGATTTGCCCCTAAATCGTCCTTTCCCCACCGTTAACGGGCCCGTCCCCCGCCCCTTTCACTGCTTATCAATCGTTCTACGGTTTAATGCGCTCCGGGGGAGTGGGAGCAATGGAATTGGTACGGGGTAAGCAACTTCTTGCCACAGTTATGTTGGCGGCCGGCGTAATTGCCAGTCCGGCTCTGGCCGTGTCGCCTGAAGCGGGGGAGCCGGAAAGCGTGCCCGCTTCACCCTGCGGGGGGCTTGCCCCCGGCGCCGAATGCGCCGTGGTGCCCGAGCCCTTCGTGGGTCCCAGCCCCGAAAGCGCGATCTATGTCCTCGAAGATGCCGCAGCGGCCTTTCTGGGCCCGGCGGCGGGCGCGGGAACGGAAGTGCGGATCGCCATCGAGTCCCCCGGCTACAGCGACCTCTTCACCATCTACTTCCCCCGCGGCTCGGCGCATTTGACCCTGCCCGCGGGCGATATGGTGGCGCTGGCTGCCGAAGCCTTGCGCGATGTCACCGAGGCGGAGGTGTGGATTTCGGCGGGTCCGTCGATCACTGGAGATCTCGCGCACGATCGCATGGGCGGCATTCGGGCCCTTTTGTTACAGAACCATGTTCCCGCGCCTTGGATTCACCTGGATGACGGCAGCCTTGACGCCATTTTGAATCGCCCGCAAATCCTCGCCTCGGATGTCGAGATTTGATTTTCCCCAGTAATTTCAGTTGGTTGCCCGCCAGCCTGTTAAACGCGGCTTGCCATGGTCCGTGAAAGATTAATGACAATGCGCACGGGGTGCGCATTCAGGGTTGACAGGCAGCAGAGCGCAAAGCATATTCAATGTGCGCACAGGGTGCGCATTTAGTTAACGATGACTAAACGAGAGGCGAAGGAGATCGAGCGATGTGGAGACATATGATCTTCTGGCGTTACGCCCAACAGAGCCGCCGTCGCCGCCGCAAATAGCCGCGACTCGGCGGTAAGCGGGTGGGCTGACCCCGGAAACAGAATTCAAATGAAAGGCTGCGGGCTAGTGCTCGCGGCCTTTTTCGTTGTGCATTCATTGCGCCCCGGCAAGCCCGGGTTATCCACAAATACTCAGTGTGAGTATTATTTTTCAGACCCGCCCCGGCTCATGTATCCGAACAGATGCCCCGCTACTTTGCGGATCTGAATCTCCTCCGCCCCTTCGGTAATGCGGTAGCGGCGGTGGTGGCGGTAAATGTGCTCAAAGGGCTTGTGGCGCGAGTAGCCCATGCCGCCATGGACCTGCATGGCCCGGTCCGCCGCCTCGCAGCAGAGGCGGTTGGCGCGGTAATTACACATGGCGACCCGGTCGGAGATTTTGAGCGCCACTTCCCGATGGGTCATCTGATCCATCTCCCACGCGGTCTGGAGGATGAGCGCGCGCAGCATGGCGGCTTCGGTGTGAAGCTCGGCGAGGGGGAACTGGATTGCCTGGTTTTGCGCGAGCGGCTTGCCGAAGGGTTTGCGCCGCCGGGCGTAAGCGGCCGCCTCGTCGATGCAGTATTGCGCGGCACCGAGCGAGCTTGCCGCCTGGCGAATGCGGTTCTCGTGCACAAAGTGCTGGGCGAGGGCGAGACCCTCATCCGGCTCGCCCAGGATCGCCGTATCAGGCACCCATACATCAGTCAGTGAAATACGCGGGTGGTCCGTGGGCATGTTAAAGGTCCAGAGGTATTCCTCGATCTTGAAGCCTTCCGCATCCGTCGGCACAAGGAAGCAGGTAATGCCGCGCGCCGCGCCGTCCTTCCCGCTCGTGCGCGCGAACACCATGTCGTAGTTCGCCACGTGGAGCCCGGTGTTCCACATCTTCTCCCCATTGATGAGCCAGCCGTCCACGCCGTCGCGCACGCATTTCTCGCCGCGCGTTTCCATCCAGGTGGCGTCGGAGCCGTGATCGGGTTCAGTGAGCCCAAAGGCAACCCGGTGAGTGCCTTCGAGCATCCCGTTGATGAACTCTTGCTTTTGCGCCTCGGTGCCAAAGTCGCGGAACATCAAGACTTGCGGAAAGTTCCCCACGATGGAGCTTTCGTTCTGCAAATCGTTGTGCAGCCCCAGGCCCTTGGCGGCCAGATGCTCGCGGATGATCGCCATGGCGAGATTGCCGATCTCCTCCCCGCCATAGTCCTTCGGCAGCGCAAGGCGCAGAAACCCGGCCGCATCGGCGCGGCGGCGCATTTCGCGCAGCAAGTCTTCCCATTCTTTACGCGGCAAGCCCTGGTTCTCCCAATCGGTGCGGGCGTGCTCGCGGCGGTGATCGAAAAAGCGGATGTTGTCGCTTTCAAGCTCGAGCGGCTTGATCTCACGCGCGATAAATTCGTCGATGTCTTCGAGTTTCTTCTCGATCCATTCGGGAATGCGGAAGTCCATGGGCGTTCTCCGGAACTAGTCTCCGATCAAATGCAACATGACGGACCGCGCCTGTCGATGGGCGCGGTGCTCAAAGAGATAAAGGCCTTGCCAGGTGCCAAGGGCGAGGCGGCCTTCGCTTACGGGGATCGAAAGCGAGGTCTGCGTCAGCGCCGCGCGGATGTGGGCGGGCATGTCGTCTTCGCCTTCGGCGGTGTGGCGGTAGAGGGAAAGGTCCCACGGCGCAAGGCGCTCAAAGAAGGTTTGCAGGTCGCGCTGCACGTCCGGGTCCGCGTTTTCCTGGATCAAAAGCGAGGCGGAGGTATGCCGCACGAAGGCGGTCATAAGCCCCTCGTGCACGGATTGCGCCGCGAGCCACTCCGCCGCGGGCCCT
>JANQLJ010000152.1 GCA_028280665.1 Alphaproteobacteria bacterium | reverse complement strand
TCGCGCGTGCAGCCCGAGGTGTCGTCCTTGGGGTAGAAGTAGAGCACCACGATTTGGCCCTTGAGGTCCTTGAGCGCGACCTTGCCGCCCCCGTCCGTGGGCAGGGAAAAGGCGGGGGCTTTCTTGCCATCGGTGAGGGCGGGCGCCGTTGCCATCTTTTGGTCTCCTTTGAATTGATAGTGCGCGGGTCTTGCGCTGGCCTTGAACTGGCCTTGAACCGGCAATGGGTTGAAGCGGGGCGGGAGTTTGACCGCGCCCGGCCTTGCCCGCAAGACCCGCACGGCGCGCGATAGGGCGGAAAAGCTGCGCGTCCGGCGGTTTTCTGTTACGAAAGAGCTGGGGTGGTCTTGTGGGGGCAGATGGACATGAGGACCGGCTCGCGCACGGCGGTGCGGGAGGGGGTCCGCAATAACCCTTTTGAGGCCCTTACAAGAAACCGTACAAAGACCCTGGCGTGATCAGAACCACAGCAACATATGCAGGCCTTGTCGCGGGCGGCCTCGTGGCCGTCTTCGCCGCCGGTTTGCTCATCGGCTTCTGGCTGCTGACCCGCGGGCCGGTGCCGATCGATATGGCGGGTCCGGTGATCCGGGCGGCTTTTGCCGACGCCTTCGATCCCCTGCGCATCGAGTTTGTTGATCCGACGCTAGTGTGGTCGGGCGAAAACCGGGCCTTTCAATTCCGCGTGGACCAGGTGGCGATCTACGACGCCGAAGATGCCCTGGTGGCGGACGTGCCCAGCGCCGAGATCGGCATCAGCGCCGATGCGCTTTTGCGCGGCATGGTCGCGCCCTCGCGGATTGAATTTGTGGGCGCGACGGCGCTTTTGATCCGGCGCCAGGACGGCGGGATGCAGCTCGGCCTTTCAACCCCTGAAGAACGGGGCGAGCCCGCGCGCGAACAAGAAGCCGCGCCCTTGGGGATTGTGCAGTCCATTCTCGATCTCCTGCTACAGCCGCCGGACCTCAGCACCCGCGCCGGGTACTTGCGCGACTTCGTCATTCGCGAGAGCACGCTTCGCTATTTCGATGCGCCGACAAGTTCGTTCTGGCGCGCCCCCAACGGGTTCATTGCTTTTGGCCGCGGCGAGAGCGGGCTTTCCTTGCGGCTCGATGCGGATGTCGAAGTGGGTGGGCGCGACTGGACGCTCGATCTTAGCGGCTTATTCAACCCCGAAACGGGCGAGGGTCTGGTAGAGGGTGATTTCAGTGACTTCAACCCGTCCCACGTCGCCGCCGCCGTCCCCGCGCTCGCGAGCCTTCAGGGCATTGATTTGCCCATTCACGGCTCGGTGGGCCTTGGCTTCACGGGGCAGGGCGAAATCCTCTCCGCCGATCTTTCCGTCATCGTGGGGAGCGGCGAGTTCGGCTTGCCGGGCTTTTTCGATGAGCCGGTTCCGGTGGATTCGGCCGCCTTCGTAGGTGGTTTCAACCCCCGCACCCGGGCCGCGGAAATCCGCAATCTCACCTACCGCGCGGGCGACAACAGCGCCGATGTAAGCGGGCACGTGCGCATTGAAACCGCGCCGAATGACCCATTGCTGCCCGTCGCTTTCGATCTTGATGTGGTTGCGGAGAACCTTTCCATATTCATTACCGCCTTGCAGGACCGGCCTGTTGTTTACGATCGCGCCGTATTGCGCGGACGGCTTGATGAACCTGCGCGCTTGATCGAAATCACCGACTTTAATGGCGTTACTCAAGGGGGCGCCGTGCAGCTGACGGGCCGGGTCAGCGACGCAAGCGGGGAGGTCGAGCTCTACGTTCAAGGTACCGCGCAAGATATTCCGTCTACTGAGGCTTTAGCCTACTGGCCCACCGGGCGTGCCCTGGGCGCGCGGGACTGGATCGACGCCAACCTGAAGGAGGGCATTATCAGGACCGCCGAGTTCGAGATCGACGCGCCGCCCAGCACGTTCGCACTTGAGCGCATTCCAAACGAGGTTATCGAAGTCAATTTCACCTTCGAGGACGTTGCCGCCACCTTCGTCACGGGCCTGCCGGTTATGACCGAGGCGCGGGGTCATGCGACCCTTTTTGCCGACCAGTTCGATCTCACGTTGGACTATGGCCGCATCAATGACGTTATGATCAATAGCGGCCGCATGCTGGTGGATGAAATGCAGGTGCGGGGCACCACAGGCCTTTTCGACGCCGAAGCCGAAGGGCCGGTCAGCCAAGTGCTGGAAATTCTCGACTCCGGGCCCTTCGACTATCCCAGCCGTTACGGCATTACGCCCGCGAATGTGGCCGGCATGGGCCGCGGCACATTGCACCTTGAGATGCCCATGCTCTCGCGTCCCCCGCGCGATCGCATCGACTTTGCCGCCTCCGCCGAGGTGGACGGCCTCGCCATGCCGGAAGTGGGTCCCGCCGTAGACCTGACCGAAGGCCGCATGACCGTCGAGCTTTCGCGCCAGGGCTTGCGCGCCAGCGGCCCGGGCGCGCTCAACGGCGTTCCGGTGGATTTCACCTGGGCCGAGGACTTCACAAATCCCGAGCAGCCGTCGAGCTTCGAGATTTCCGGAACGCTTAGTGATAGTGACCGCATCCGGCTCGGTCTTGATTTTGGCGCGGCGATTGCGGGGCCCGTCGATGTCGACATCACCACCCGGGGGCGCGGGCGCGAGTTGCGTGAGGTCGATATTCGCGCCGATCTGGGCACCGCCACTGTGTTGATCCCCAATACGGACTGGCGCAAACCGGCGGGCGAGATTGCCGCCGCACGGCTCCATCTCGTGATGCCGGAGGAGGGCGGGCTTGAAGTCCACGACCTTCTCTTTGCCGGTGATACGGCTCTTATACGCGGGGATTTTGCTTTGGGGGCGAACGGGAGGCTTGAATCCGCCGACCTTGCGCGTATCCGGCTCGACGGGCTCATCGATGTTTCACTCAATGCGGCGCGAGAGGAGGGCGACGCGCTCTCCATCGCCGTCGAAGGCGACTACTTCAACGCCGCGCCTTTCATGCAGCGCTTTACCCGCGCGGAAGACCAAGGCCCGGGCCTACCGTTTTCCGTGGAAGGATCCGTCGGTACCCTGACGATGTTGAAAGATGTCGAGGTCAGCGATGTCGATCTTTACCTCTTCAACGATGGCGACCGCATGATGGAACTGGACCTTGCCGGGGGCTTCGTTTCGGGCGGGGTTGTCCGGGCGAGCATGATCCCGCGCGCCGACCACACGCGCGACTTCGTCATGACCACCACCAATGCCGGCGAGCTTATGAACGGCCTTGTGGGCTTTGACTACATTGCCGGCGGCAATCTCGTGCTCGACGTGGTGGTGCGCGACAGCGCGGAGGGTGGCGAGATCGAACAAGGCTCGGCGGGCGAGGTGACGGGGCTTCCGGAAGCTCCACCAACGGACGGCACGGCGCTGGCGGAAGGCGATGCCGGTGCGGGCCGCACGCGCGGGCTCTTGACCGTCAATCAGTTCCGCGTCGTGGGGGCGCCGGTCCTGGCGCAGATGCTGGCGCTCGGTTCGCTCCAGGGCCTCGCCGATACGCTAAACGGAGACGGCATTGCTTTTTCCGCGCTCGAGTTGCCGTTCTATGCCGAAGGGGGTGTGCTTGGGTTTGAGTCTGGCAAGGCGCACGGATCGGCGCTGGGCATCACTCTTGACGGGACCATCGACCGCGACCGTGGGCAAACAAACCTCACGGGAACGCTTGTGCCCGCTTATGACATCAACAGTTTTTTGGGGAACGTGCCCGTGGTCGGCGAGATTTTTGTCAGCCGCGAGGGTGAAGGCGTGATCGCGTTCACTTATGGCATTCTTGGCCCCACCGAGAACCCGCAAGTCTATGTGAACCCGCTGGCGGCGCTGACGCCGGGGCTCTTCCGCCGGATATTCAGCGGCAACCCGCCGCCCCAGCCCGAGCGGCCGCGTCCCGAAGAGGGCGCCGCGCAATAGGCTCAGACGGGCTTGATCAGCGCGTGGCGCTTCTTTCCGACCGACAGTTTGATCACACCGTCCGCATTCAGATGATCCGGCGTGAGCATCGTTTTGTCGTCCGAGATTGTTTGATCGTTGAGGCGCGCGCCGCCGCCCTTGATGAGCCGCCGCGCCTCGGAGTTGGACGCCGCGAGCCCTGCTTTCTGAAAGGCGGTGAGGATACCAAGCCCGGCTTCAAGTTCGCCGCGCGCGATCTCCAACGTTGGCAAGTCCTGACTGACCCCGCCACCCTCGAAGGTTTCCTCGGCGGTGTTGCGCGCCTTCTCCGCCTCGGCGCGCCCGTGAATGATCGCGGTCGCTTCTGTGGCGAGGATCTTTTTGGCTTCATTGATCTCCGCGCCTTCAAGTCCCTCAAGGCGTTCGATCTCCGCAAGCGGCATGGTGGTGTAGAGCTTTAAGAAGCGTGCCACGTCCGCGTCGTCGGTGTTACGCCAGTATTGCCAATAGTCATATGCGGGCAGCATGTCGGCGTTGAGCCACACGGCACCGTCTTCGGTCTTGCCCATTTTCTGGCCGGACGAGGTGGTGAGCAGGGGCGTGGTAAGGCCGAAGAGCTGCGCGCCGTTCACCCGGCGGCCAAGATCGACGCCATTGACGATATTGCCCCATTGGTCCGAACCGCCCATCTGCAACCGGCAGCCATAAGTGCGGTTGAGCTCCACGAAGTCATAGGCCTGCAAGACCATGTAGTTGAATTCAAGGAAGGTCAGCGACTGTTCCCGTTCAAGGCGCTGTTTGACGCTTTCCATGGAGAGCATGCGGCTGATGGTAAAGTGCCGGCCGAAGTCGCGGAGAAAGTCGAGATACTTCATGCCGCCCAGCCAGTCGTCGTTGTTGACGACGATGGCGTCAGTGGGGCCGTCGCCCAGTTTCAGAACCTTGCCGAACGTGTCCTTTATTCCGGCGATGTTTCTGGCGATGGCGTCTTCATCGAGAAGCTGGCGCATCTCCTCCTTGAACGACGGGTCGCCCACTTTGCTGGTGGCCCCGCCGAGAAGAGCGATGGGCTTGTGGCCGGTCTCCTGAAGCCAGTAGAGCGTCATGATCTGGATGAGGCTGCCCGCATGAAGAGACGTTGCGGTGGCGTCAAATCCGATGTAGCCGGTAACCGTTTCGCTCGTCAGCAGCTTGTCGAGCTCTTCCGGTTCGGTTACGTCCTGGATGAACCCCCGCGCTTCAAGCACGCGCAGGAAATCGGATTTGTATTTGGCCATTGCTCGGGTCACATTTCCGACAATTCGGTTGGGTGAAATGGTTTAGCACCTGGCGCGCCAGAAGCAAGAAAGGCCCTGAGATTAAGTCATGAGTGACCCGATCACGGCGCTTGGCCTTATGTCCGGCACCTCTATGGATGGAGTGGACGCTGCGATTCTGATTACCGACGGCGAGCGCGTGGACGAGCAAGGCCCCACGTTCGGCGTGAGCTACAACGCGGACGAACGCGCCGTCTTTAACGAGGCGGTCGAGGAGGCGCGGTTCTGGCAGCCGCATAAGGACCGCCCTCCAGCGATGGTCGAGGCGAACGCCATCATCACCCGGCGGCATATGGAAGTCGTAGAGACCGCGCTCAAGCTCTCGCCGTTCCAGGTCGATCTCATCGGGTTTCATGGCCAGACCGTGCTGCACCGGCCCGAGAGGAAATGGACCTTGCAGCTTGGTGATCCTGCCGCGCTTGCCCAAGCGGCGGGCGTCGATGTGGTGGGGGACTTCCGGCTTGCCGACATGGCGGCGGGCGGGCAGGGCGCGCCTTTCGCGCCGCTTTATCACAAGGCATTGGTCAAAAGCCTGCCGCTGGGCCTCTTGCCGTCGGAGGGCCCG
>JANQLJ010000126.1 GCA_028280665.1 Alphaproteobacteria bacterium | reverse complement strand
CGCGCGCCTTGCCATGGCCGTAGCCGGCACGGCCCTTGCCGTCGCCGACCACCACCAGAGCGGCGAAGCCGAAGCGCCGGCCGCCCTTGACCACCTTGGCCACCCGGTTGATGCCGACCAGCTTTTCGATCAGTTCCGGTTCGTCGCTATCCCGGTTGCGCCGGTCGTCACGGTCGCGACCGCGACCTTCTCTTGGAGCACGTGCCATAAATCACATTCCTTAGAACGAGAGACCGCCCTCGCGAGCGGCATCTGCCAACGCTTTCACGCGGCCGTGGTAAAGGTAGCCACCGCGGTCGAAGACCACTTCCTTCAGGCCGGCGGCGACCGCCCGGTCGGCGATCAGCTTGCCCACCTCGGCGGCCGCTTCCTTGTCGCAGCCACGCGACAGCTTGCCCTTCAGATCCTTGTCGACGCTAGAGGCCGCGGCCACCGTGACACCCTTGCTGTCGTCGATGATCTGGGCATAGATGTGCTTGCTGGAGCGGAACACCGACAAGCGCGGACGATCCTGACTCTTGGCCCGGATTTGCCGGCGCACCCGCTGGGCCCGGCGCAGACGCATTTCTTGACTGCTTTTCATCGCCTTACTTCTTCTTGCCTTCCTTACGCAGGATGGTTTCACCCTGGTACTTGATGCCCTTGCCCTTATAGGGTTCCGGCTTGCGATAGGCCCGGATCTCGGCCGCCATCTGCCCGACCTGCTGCTTGTCCATGCCGGTAATGCTGATCGAGGTGGGCTTATCGCACTTGACCTGAATACCCTCGGGGATCGGATAGTTCACGTCGTGGCTGAAGCCGAGCTGCAGCACCAGGTTTTGGCCCTGAACCTGCGCGCGGTAGCCGACGCCGTTGATCTCCAGCTCCTTGGTGAAGCCTTCCGACACGCCGGTGACCAGATTCTGGATCCGGGAGCGGGCGGTTCCCCACATGGAGCGGGCTTTCTTGGTCTCGTTGACCGGCGTGACGACGATCTTGCCGTCCTCCATGGAAACCTCCACGTCGCCGGTCGCCTCGTATTCCAAGCTGCCCAACTTACCCTTGGCGGAGACCAGGCGATCGTTGATCGCAATTTCCACGCCCGAAGGGACCGTGACAGGATTTTTGCCTACGCGGGACATAACAAAAGCTTCCTAAAACACCTTGCACAGGACTTCACCGCCCACATTGGCGACCCGTGCTTCGTTGTCAGACATCACACCACGCGGCGTGGACAGGATGGTGATACCCAATCCGTTGAAGACCCGCGGCAGCTCCTTGATCTTGGAATAGACCCGCTGGCCGGGCCGCGAGACACGGGAGATCTCTTGGATCACCGGCGCGCCGTCGTGGTACTTCAGCTCGATTTCCAAGGACTGGAGACCCGGCCGCACGTCTTCCGTGCGATAGCCGCGAATATAGCCCTCACGCTTCAACACTTCGAGCACGTTGGCCCGCAGCCGCGAGGCGGGGGCGGACACCGATCCCATGCCGGCCCGCTGCCCGTTGCGAATGCGAGTCAGCATATCGCCCAGAGGATCACTCATAGACATCGTGCTTAACCCTTCTTACCAGCTTGACTTGACCATGCCGGGGATCTGGCCGGTGGAGGCCAAATCACGCAGCGAGATACGAGACAGTTCGAACTTGCGGTAGACACCCCGCGGACGACCGGTGACCTTGCACCGATTGCGCAGACGGTTCTTGGCCGAGTTACGCGGCAGCTTCGCAAGCTTCAGATGGGCCTGGAAGCGCTCTTCCGGCGCCAGATCCCGATCGGTGGCGATTGCCTTCAAACGGGCGCGGCGGGCGGCGTACTGCTTGACCTTCTTGCGACGTGCCTTGTCTTTTTCGATGGCGCTCATCTTTGCCATTTTTCGTCCTCTCCTGCCGCTTATGCCCGGAACGGCATGTCAAAGCCCTTCAACAGGGCGCGCGCTTCGGCATCGGTTTTAGCCGTCGTGCAAATCACGATATCCATGCCGCGGATTTCATCGACCGCGTCATAGTCAATCTCGGGGAACACCAACTGCTCCTTGAGGCCCATGGCATAGTTGCCCCGGCCGTCGAAAGCCTTGCCGTTCAGACCGCGAAAGTCCCGCACCCGCGGCAGGGCCACGGTGATGAGACGGTCCAAGAACTCGTACATCACGTCCCGTCGCAGGGTGACCTTGCAGCCCACCGGCATTTGTTCGCGCAGCTTGAACGCGGCGATGGATTTCTTCGCCTTGGTCACCACCGGCCGCTGACCGGTAATCTGCGCCATTTCCTCGACGGCGGTTTTCACCTTCTTGGAATCCTGCACGGCTTCGCCCACACCCATGTTGACCACGATCTTTTCGATGCGCGGAACCTCCATGGTGTTCTTGTAGCCAAACTCCTCCACCATGGCGGATTTGACTTTGGTATCGTAGTGCTCTTTCAAGCGCGGTTTCATATTCGTCTGACCTTCGCCTTAAAGATCGATGGTTTCGCCAGAGCCTTTGGCATAGCGCACCTTCCGGCCGCTATCGTCCACCCGAATGCCGACGCGGGTCGCCTTGCCGCCGCTCGGGTCAACGTGGGCCACATTGGAAATGTGGATCCCCGCCTCTCGCTCGATGATGCCCCCCGCGGAGGTTTGAGTCGGGCGCTGGTGACGCTTGATCATGTTGACACCAGAAACCACAACCCGGTCCTCGCTGCGCAGGACGCGCAAGACTTCACCGGTCTTGCCCCGGTCGCGACCGGTGATCACCGTCACCCGATCGCCTTTTTTGATTTTGAACTTCTTTGCCATCACAACACCTCGGGCGCCAAAGAAACGATTTTCATGAATTGCTTGGCGCGCAGCTCGCGGGTCACCGGGCCGAAGATACGGGTGCCGATGGGCTCGCGCTGCTTGTTGATCAAGACCGCCGCGTTGTTGTCAAAGCGGATGGTCGAGCCGTCGCCCCGGCGAATTTCCTTGGCCGTGCGCACGATCACCGCCTGGTGCACGTCGCCCTTTTTCACCCGGCCCCGGGGAATGGCCTCTTTCACCGACACCACGATGATATCGCCCACACCGGCGGTTTTACGCTTGGAGCCGCCCAGGACCTTGATGCACTGCACGCGGCGCGCGCCCGAATTGTCGGCTACATCAAGCTGCGTTTGCATCTGGATCATAGCAGTGGTCCTTTCTTAATTACTGGCTCGCTTCGTCGCCAGCGACCACTTTCCAAGTCTTAGTCTTGGAAATGGGCCGGCATTCTTCGATCCGCACCGTTTGGCCGATCGAATGCTGGTTGGCTTCATCGTGAGCGTGATACTTCTTCGACTGCTTGATGAACTTTTTGTAGATGGGGTGCATGACCCGACGCTCCACCAAAACGGTGACCGTTTTGTCGGTCTTGTCACTCACCACGACACCTTGCAATACACGACGGGGCACTGCTCTAACTCCTAAGACGCGGCCTGGCGCTTGTCGCGCAGGATGGTTTTGATTCGCGCGATGTTGCGGCGGACTTGCCGCACCCGCGCCGTGTTTTCCAGTTGGCCGCTGGCCTTTTGGAAACGGAGGTTGAACTGCTCCTTGCGCAAATCCATCAAGGATTCCTGCAATTCGTCCTCGGTCTTAACCTTTAAATCACCGGCTTTCATGACTTAGCTCTCCTCGGCGCCCAAGCGCACGACGAACTTGGTTTGAATGGGCAACTTGGCCGACGCCAGGCGAAAGGCATCCCGCGCCAGGTCTTGGGGAACACCATCCAGCTCGAAAATGATCCGGCCGGGCTTGACCCGCGCCGCCCACCATTCCGGCGAGCCCTTACCCTTACCTTGCCGCACTTCCGCCGGCTTGGACGAAACGGGGACATCGGGGAACACCCGGATCCACAGCTTGCCCACACGGCGCATGCGGCGGGTGATGGTCCGGCGTGCCGCTTCGATCTGGCGCGCCGACACCCGGCCCGGCGCCATGGCCTTCAGACCATAGGCCCCGAAGTTAAGATCGGTGCCGCCCTTGGCTTGGCCGTGAATACGGCCCTTGTGGGCCTTCCTAAATTTTGTCCGCTTTGGCTGCAGCATGGCTCAAACTTTCGCTCAAACTTTCCTTCATCCCGCGACGGCTTATCGTGCCGTCTGGGTATCCTGTTGCTTTTTGTCCTGGGCCATGGGGTCATGGGCCAGGATCTCGCCCTTGAACACCCAGACCTTGACGCCGCAGGCGCCGTAGGTGGTGTGTGCCGTGGCCTCGCCGTAATCCACGTCGGCCCGCAAGGTGTGCAAGGGCACCCGGCCTTCCCGGTACCACTCGGTCCGGGCGATTTCCGCCCCGCCCAAGCGACCGGCGCAGTTGATGCGGATGCCGTTGGCGCCCAAGCGCATGGCCGACTGAACCGCCCGCTTCATGGCCCGGCGGAAGGCCACCCGGCGCTCCAACTGGGAGGCGATGTTCTCCGCTACCAAGGTGGCGTCGATCTCGGGCTTGCGCACTTCCACGATGTTCAAGTGCACCTCGCCGCCGGTCATCTTCTGCAAGGTGTTGCGCAGCTTTTCGATGTCCGCGCCCTTCTTGCCGATGACCACGCCGGGGCGCGCGGTGTGAATGGTGACCCGCGCCTTTTTGGCCGGGCGCTCGATCACGATGCGCGACACACCGGCCTGCTGCAGCTGCTTGCGCAGATAGCGGCGGATCTTGATGTCGTCGTGCAGCAGATCCGCATAGCCGCTGTCGGCGAACCAACGGGAATCCCACGTGCGGTTGATGCCCAGGCGCAGCCCGATTG
>JANQLJ010000112.1 GCA_028280665.1 Alphaproteobacteria bacterium | reverse complement strand
CTCGAACCCGCCGGGCCTCAGCCGCGTGGGGATCGGGTCCTCAAGCGCGCCGATCATCTGGTCCATGTGCTCGCACGCCCCGCACAGATGTGCGGCGGCAGCATCGATGTGTGCACGGGTGCGGAGGCGCGGGGGCGGCTTTGGTAGCTCTGGCATAAGGGGTTCCGGCATAAGGGGTTCCGGCATAAGGGGATTGAACAGAAGGCTTTGCTGGGCATAAGTCAATCCGATGAACCGCCCGCCCCACATCACCCGCTTTGCGCCGAGCCCCACGGGGCGGCTCCACCTTGGTCATGCCTTTGCCGCGCTCGTTGCCTGGGAGGCAGCGCGGGCCTCGGGCGGCAAGTGCCTGTTGCGCCTTGAAGACCTCGACGCCTCCCGCGTGCGACCCGCCTATGAACAAGGGATCTATGATGACCTCCGCTGGCTCGGGCTTACCTGGGAGGAGCCCGTCATGCGCCAGTCGGAACGGGTGCCCGCCTACCGCGCGGCGCTGGACACCTTGCGCGCGAAAGGCCTTATCTATCCTTGTTTCTGTACACGGAAAGAAATCGAGGCGGAGGTCCGCGCCAGCGTATCCGCGCCGCATGGACCCGATGGCCCCCTCTATCCCGGCACGTGCAAAGGGTTGCCGCAAAAGGAAGCCGCCGCGCGCGTGGCAGCGGGCGACGCGCATGCGCTCAGGCTTCACATGGACCGCGCCATCGCCGTGGCAGGGAACGGGCTTGCTTTCCATGAGCATGGCGCGGGCCCGGACGGAGAGACGGGAGCTATTACGGCGGCACCGGAGGCCTTCGGCGACGTGGTGCTGGCGCGCAAGGATGCGCCCTCGAGCTATCATCTGGCCGTAGTGGTGGACGATGCGGCGCAAGGGGTGACGCTGGTCACGCGCGGGCGCGATCTTTTCGCCGCCACCCACGCGCACCGGCTGTTGCAGGCGCTGCTCGATCTTCCGGTTCCGGACTATCTGCACCACGATCTGATTTGCGATGAAGCGGGCAAACGGCTCGCCAAGCGGCACGATGCACTTTCCCTTGAGCATCTGCGCGAAGCCGGTGAGACGCCAGAAACGATCCGCGCGCGGTTACCCGCACTCACCAATCATTAAGCCCCACGAAGCGGCGGAAGCCGGCAGTGTCGGCCCATTCGTCCCATTCGGCGCGCAGGCGCTGGGTGGTGGTGGGTGAGCCGAGCCCCTGGCCGATGCCCAGCATGTGAAGCTCGTCGCAGCCGCGGAAAATGCGCTCAGGGACGGGCAACTGAGCATCCGCGTTTTGCAGGCGCGCGAACTCGGAATCCTCAAGCCCGTCGGTCGCCAGCACCACGATCACTTCATAGCCGCGGCAATCCACAAGCTGGGAGGTGTTGTCGAGAAAGCCGAGGATATTGGTAAAGCCCTGGCTCCGCACGCGTCCATCGCGCACAAGCTGCGGCACGCCGGCAACGATGCCGTGCACCAGGGTCGCCACTTCTTCGGGCCGGTTACGTGCGGAGATGGTGCGGTCGATGCGCAAAACGTTCTCCGTGGACTGGTAAACCCCGAAGGTCCGTACCGTGACGATCGAGCGCGGCGGCAGGTTCTCGATCATGGGCCGCACCCGGTCAGCCACTTTGCGGGCGAAGGCATCGTTGGTGACGATGACGTTCGATTGCGAAACGTCGATGCCGACCACGAAATGCACGGGATCGCCGTAATCCGGGTCCTCACCCGCGCCCACTTCCTCGCGCACGTCGCTGATCAGGTAATAGCCGCCATAGACGGCACCGCCCGCGAGAATGAGGAACATCAGCATGGTGAAGAGACGGCCCATCATCCCCTCCGTCTAACTGTGTGAAGATGGGCCGCCCACCCGCCGGGCGGCCCTTGATTGCGTGTTGCGGTCAGGCACTCTGCCTGCCGCCGAAGAACGGTAGCACATTCGGGCCGTCATCGTCTTCTTCGCGGCGGCGCGCCGGCGCGGAGGGCGCGCGGTTCAGCACCGCCTCTAGAGCGCGGTTCAACATCTCTTCAAGGCCTTGCCGCTTGGGCCCGTTATTGCGCAGCTTGCCTTCGACCAAGCCTTCCGCATAGGCGTTTGAGAACATGGACAGGAACTGTTCGGTCGCTTCTTCGGGATGACGGATCTGCTGCTGCACTTTCTCGGCGCGCAAGAGCTTCATATTGAGATCGGCGTGATCCCGGTCACGGGAATCGCGCTTGCGGTCGCTTTCGGCCTTTTCGCCGCGCGTGCCGCCGGTGAAGGAAACGAACGCCGCCAGTGCATAGTGCAGCGACAACGCACCCACGGATGAGACAAAGAAGAAGATAAGACCGAAGGAGGCGAAGAAGAGCACGGTCTTCGCCGTCTCAAACCCTTCCACGGTCAGGCCAAAGGGCGGTACTACGGTTTCCTCAACCATCCCCGCCGTGTCCGCTTCCAGGCCCAAGGCCGCCAACTCGTCCGCGGCGCTCAGGTTCTCGCCCGTGAGCTCGACGCCAAACAGCTCCGAGCCGATGGGCAGCGACGAGGTGGCGCTCAAAAAGCCGACCCCCACCAACATGGTCAGCACCATGGCCGACAAAAGCCCGATATAAACGCCCCGCCCCACCTTGCCGATGGCGGAGACCAGATAATGGAGCGCGAGCACGGCAAAGACCACCTGCAGCGACTTGAAAGTGACCGAGCTACGCAAGGATTCAGGCACTTCGAAGAACTCATTGGCAAAATTGCGCGACCAGATTTCTTCTAGGATGGTGTAGTCCACGAAAACCGCCATGGTTGTGACCGCGAGACCCGCAAGGAACACAAGGCCGAAGGAGACGAGCCGCATGGGGTCCTTCTGGCGCGCTTTCAGCTCGGCCACCTTAATCTCGACTGAGCGCCGCGCGGCGCGCAGGTAGGCGCGGTAGATACCAGCCTGAGTTTTAAGGAACTTGGAGGTGACGGGGGTGCCCGACCGGCCCATGCGGTAGGCGAGGGCCATGGAGTTTTCAAAAACCGACTTGCCGCCACGGTGCGGGCGGTAAAACTCCTCCACCGGATCGGCGTAAGTCTGCATCTTATTGCGGCTCAGAAACCCAAACATCTCTCATGCCCTCCGTCGTTTGGGAGCGCCAGGAGCCTCTACCCGCCCCGCGGCCATTGCCGGGAATTCCTTGTGTGGAAACTACGCCCCGTACACAACGCTCCTAAGGAGCCCCGCCTGAACACCTTGTGAATAGCGCGGTGTCCGTTGGTTAATCAGTAGGCCCACGAATCGTGTCGCGATTTAGGCAGCAATGGGACTAGATTGGTGAATCTCGAAGGAGCGCCCGGCGTGCCGGCGGAACGCGTGGCCAAAACACCGCGCCACATTTGCGCCACGATCTGGCGCCGCCGGATCGTTTTGTGACGGCAGTCACACGATCAATCGGTGAGATAAGGCTCGCATTCAGGCCCGTCGAGCGGAAGATTGGCGGTCGCCCCATTGGCGCGGCGGATTTCCATAAGCTCTGCTATGCCCGGCCGCTGCCACGCTTCGTGATAGGCGGGCTGGCACGCATAGCCGACGTCGATTTCCTGCATGCTCAGGTAAACGGCGTCATCAAGTAACAATGGCTGGTCGATCGCGGCAATCATTTCCGCAGCCACGCGGTATTCCTCCGCGAGCAGATAGATAATCTGTATAAAGAAGGGTGTGAGGGCTCCAAGGCCCTCGACCTCCACAAGAGTCTCGGGCATTAATTCAAGAACACGCGCCCGGTCCCCCTCCGCCCAGGCGAGAACCAAACTCTCAAAAACAGGGGCATTCAATCCCTCGTCACCGTAAGCGATACGGCCCGCCTCAAAGCCTTCGCGTATGGCTTCCACATCGCGGCGAAAGACCCCGATACTGCGCACCGCGTCCGCTCGGACCGTTTCAGGAAAGGTGCCCGCATTGAGGAGCTGTTCGGCCTGGATCAGCAAGCCGCTTTCAATATAGGTGGTGAGCGCATTGGTGCGGATTGTGACATTGAGCGGATCGAGCGCGATGGCCCGGCGGAAGGCCGACGCCATGCGCGCATGGTCGCCCATATATTGATGATGAAAGGCGGCCTGGTAATGCACAAATGCCGCGTTGGGCGCGAGCGCCAGTGCCCTTTCGATATAGTCCCCGCTGGCAGCCCAGTCTCTTGTGTCTTGTAATGAGACTTGAGAAAGCGCAATCAATGCCTCGACCGTGTTGGGATCGAGCGCCAGCGCCCGCTCCGCCGCCGCCACGGTCTGGTCATACCGCTCGCGCCCATCCACGATCAGGTCGGAATAGACAATCGACCGGGCGAGCGCCGCCCAGGCATCGGCGAACTCGGGATCAATATCCGTCGCGGTTTGAAACGCCGTCATGGCGCCCGCGCGGTTTCCTTCCAGATGGCGTTCGGCGAAAAGCACGCGGCCGCGCAGATATTGTTCATAGGCCGCCGCATTCGCCGTCCGCCGCGCGGTCAGCGCCGTGCCGCCCACACCGAGGCGGATGGTGAGCACCTGCGCGATCTGGCGCACGATGTCGTCCTGCACCTCGATGATGTCTTCAAAGGGCCGGTCATAGGTGCCCGACCAGATGTGAAAGCCGTCCGCCACGCGAATAAGCTGGGCCGTCACGCGCACCTGTTCGCCCAAGCGCCGCACCGAGCCCTCAAGCACGTGGGACACATTGAGCGCGGCGCCGATGGCGGGAATGTCCTCGGCCTCGTCCCGGAACGCGAACGACGACGTGCGGCCCGCCACGCGCAGATCCGGAAACTGAGCAAGCACGCTTAGAAGTTCTTCGGCCAGCCCGTCGCCAAGCACCCGGTCGGCGTCTTCCTCACTTATCGCAATGAAGGGCATGACGGCAATGGAGTTCGCCGCGCTCGTCGCGATGGGCTCAGCTTCCACCCCCTGCTGCGTGTTCCGTTCTGCCCGCGTAACCTCACTGGGCCCGGTAAAGGTCTGCCAGGCAAAGAGACCGACCACGGCGACCACCGCAACCGAAAGCACGATGTCAAACGCCCCGAAGGGCTTGGCTTCGATCTCCTCGATGGAATGGGTGCGCTTGACGCCTTCCGGCGTCAGTTCCAGCGCCCAGGACGCCACGAACACAATGGGCAATCCCATCAGCACCAGGATCAGCACCAGCGTGTCGGTCCAGACCGGCATCTCGGCCGCGTCCGACACAAAGCCCACCACCTGCACCATCACCCAAGCGCCCACCAGATAGGCCGCCATGGTGCGGAAGACATTCCGTTTGCGAAGCTCGTCGATGAGGTTCATGGGGTCTCCGTGGGGGTTGCGCGGGAGCTTAGCAAAATTGCGGGGAAATCAAAGGCTTGTTCGGATGCCCGTTCAGGCCCGCGCCGCCTCCGCCTCGCGCTCCACGAGGCGCACAATGTCGAGCAGGATGTCGGCAATTTTATAGTCGCGCGGGGTATAGATGCCGCGCACGCCCGACTGCTTGAGCCTGGCCGCGTCGCCCTCGGGAATGATGCCGCCGAGCACCACCGGAATATGCGTGAGGCCTTCGTCGCGCAGGCGGTGCATCACGTCTTCGGCGAGGGCCACGTGGCTTCCCGAAAGCACCGACAGCCCCACGCAATGGACCTTGCCCGTCTTGGCCGCTTCGGCAATCGCCTCGGGGGTTTGGCGGATGCCCTCATAGCTTACGTGAATGCCGCCTTCGGTGGCCCAGACGGCGATCTGCTCCGCGCCGTTCGAGTGCCCATCAAGACCGGGCTTGGCGACCAGCAGCTTGATCGGCTCGCCCATGATCTTTTCAACCCGCGCCACTTCCTTGCGCACCTGATCGAGGGCAACGGCAGGCAGCGCGGGCCGCGCGGCGGTGCCGGTGGGCGCACGGAACTCACCAAAGACGCGGCGCAAGGTTCCGCCCCACTCGCCGGTGGTGGCGCCTGCCTTCGCCGCCGCGATGGACGGCGGCATGATGTTACCGCCTTCGCGGGCGACGCGCTCAAGCTCATCAAGGGCTTTGCGCACCTCGTCCGTGTTGCGTTCACGGCGCCAAGCATTGAGCCGTTCGATTTGACGCTTCTCGGCGTCTTCGTCGATCAACTGAATGGCGCCCTTGCCGGTGGAAAGCTGCGCGGGCTCGCTTTCTTCGTGAGTATTCACGCCCACGACCTTTTGCGCGCCGGACTGAATGGCGGCGAGCCGCGCGGTGTTGGACGCGACCAGCGCTTCCTTCAAGTAACCGCTTTCGATGGCTTGAACGACACCGCCCATGCCCTCGATCTTGGCAAGCTCGGCCTTGGCTTCTTCTTTAAGCTCCCCCACCCGCGCCTCCACCACCGGCGAGCCGGTGAAGAGATCGCCATATTCCAGAAGGTCCGTTTCCAGCGCGAGGATCTGCTGCGCGCGCAAGGACCATTGCTGATCCCACGGGCGCGGCAGGCCCAGCGCCTCGTTCCAGGCGGGCAGTTGCACCGCGCGGGCGCGGGCGTCCTTCGATAAAGTGACCGCCAGCATCTCAAGAAGTATTCTGTAGACGTTGTTTTCCGGTTGCTGTTCGGTAAGCCCCAGGGAGTTCACTTGCATCCCATAGCGGAAGCGCCGCATCTTGGGGTCGGTGACGCCGTAGCGGGTTTGGCAAATCTCGTCCCACAGCTCGGTGAAAGCGCGCATCTTGCACATCTCGGTAACGAAACGAACCCCTGCGTTCACAAAGAAACTGATCCGCCCCACCACATGGGCCAGATCGTCCGTACTCACATCATCATGGGCCTTGAGCGCATCGAGGATGGTGATGGCGGTGGCAAGAGCGAAGGAAAGTTCCTGCACCGGCGTCGCGCCCGCTTCCTGCAGGTGATAGCTGCACACATTCACCGGATTGAACTTGGGCATCTCATGCGCGCAAAAGGCAATGGCATCGGCGGTCAGCCGCAAGGAGGGCTGGGGCGGATAAATATAAGTGCCGCGCGAGAGATACTCCTTCACGATGTCGTTCTGGATGGTGCCGCGCAAGGTGCCGCGCGCCGCGCCCTGTTCGTCCGCCACCGCGATGTAAAGCGCAAGCAGCCACGGCGCCGTCGCATTAATGGTCATCGACGTGTTCATCTCGGCGAGGGGCAGCTCGTCAAACAGCACCCGCATGTCGCCCAGATGGCCGATGGGAACGCCCACCTTGCCCACCTCGCCGCGGGCGAGCACATCGTCCGCGTCATAGCCCGTTTGCGTGGGCAGATCGAACGCAACCGAAAGCCCGGTCTGGCCCCGCCCAAGATTGCCCCGGTAAAGGGCGTTGGACGCGGCGGCGTCCGTGTGCCCCGCATAGGTGCGGAAAATCCAGGGCTTGTCTTTTTCGTGGGTCATGCGGCCATCCTTGGTCACATCATTGTGCACCCGCGAAAGGACGGCGCAAGGGGTGCTCTGCCAACGCCGTCATTGCGCAATGGGCGCCCGCGCCCTAGCTTTCTAGCAAACAGCAACACGAGGGTCTCATGCGTAACATTCTCATCGCCGCTGGTTTTGCCGTGCTCGCCGTTCCGGTGATCGCCGGTCATCACGAAGAGGCTGAAGCCGAAGACCCTGCCGCCGTCTGGCAGCGGGATATGGTGGATTATGGCAATCACGCCTATGCGGGGCGCCAGCGCGCAATCCTGAAGATTGACGATGCGGTCTACCTAGACGAGGGCGAGACGGCGTGGCTGGCGCGCCATGAGGACAGCCGCACGCATTTCCTCTGGACCTTAGAAGAGCCCGCGGCGTTCGTGCTTTCCATTTCCTATGATGGCGAGACCGCGCCCATGCTGGTGCCGGGCACCACCGAGGCCGACGATCTTATCCGCGCCGCCGTGGCAAGCATGGGCGTGGATGTGCCGGGCCTGGGTCTTGAGTACGACATGCTGCGCTATCACGAGACCCACGAGTCCTACGACATCGAGCCGGGCGTCGAGCTGACCGCCCATCAGGCGCAACTGCGCCCCGGCGTCACCGGCTTGCGCGCCACGGTGTTCAATCAAAACCACCCCGCCGCCGCGAACTTCGAAGGCCTGAGGTTTTATGACTACAACCCGGAGCTTGTGATCGAAGCCGCGTTTACCCCGCTTGAGGAATTCGCGCCCGAAGTGTTTCAGACCTCGCGCGGCTGGTACAAAGAGTTCCATCACGTGGGCAATGCAACTTTCTCCGTAGGCGGAGAAACATTGGAGATGCCCCTGTACGGGTTTACGACGGACCCGGATGAAGTGACCGATATGTCCGCCTTCTTCACCGACGCGGGCGCGGGGCACGAGACCTACGGCGTCGGCCGTTACCTGGATGTGGAACTGGAAGCGGGTAGCTTCCCGCCCGCCACCGTCACGCTTGATTTCAACTACGCCTATAACCCCAACTGCGCGCGCTCGAGTTACTACAACTGCCCCTATGCGGAGTACGACATCCCGGTGGCGATTCGGGCCGGAGAGATGATCCCCGAGGGTGATGGGGCAGCGCATTAACAATAAAATCAACGGCTTGCTGCATCGCAACAGAAATTCCTTGCGACTCCACTGCCTTTTCTGAACAATTCGTGCCGGTGCCAATCGCTGCGGCCTTGCCCGCAGATTGTCAGGGAACGAACGAATGTCGGTAGCCGAAGTGGCCCCCTCGGGCCCTGAGAAGAAAGACCTTTACGACCTGGGCGAGATCCCGCCCCTCGGCCACGTCCCCAAACAAATGTATGCCTGGGCCATCCGCAAGGAGCGGCACGGCCCGCCGGAAAGTTCCATGCAGGTGGAAGTGCTACCCACCTGGGAGATCGACAGCCACGAAGTTCTGGTGCTCGTGATGGCGGCGGGCGTCAATTACAACGGCGTCTGGGCCGGTCTGGGTGAGCCCATCTCGCCGCTCGATGTGCACAAAAACGATTTTCACATCGCCGGATCGGATGCGTCGGGCATCGTTTGGGCCGTGGGCTCGAAAGTCAAAAACTGGAAAGTGGGCGACGAGGTCGTCATCCATTGCAATCAAGACGACGGCGATGACGAAGAATGCAATGGCGGCGACCCGATGTTTTCCTCAACCCAGCGCATCTGGGGCTACGAGACGCCGGACGGCAGCTTCGGCCAGTTCGCCCGCGTGCAGGCCCAGCAACTCATGCCGCGGCCCAAGCACCTCACCTGGGAAGAGGCCGCGTGCTACACGCTCACCCTCGCCACCGCCTACCGCATGCTGTTCGGCCACCGGCCCCATGTGCTCAAGCCCGGCTGGAACGTGCTGGTGTGGGGCGCCTCGGGCGGGCTTGGCAGTTTCGCCACCCAGCTTTGCGCCGTATCCGGAGCAAATGCCATCGGCGTCATCTCCGATGAAACCAAACGCGACTTTGTGCTCGAGATGGGCGCAAAAGCCGTCATCAACCGGAAAGACTTTAACTGCTGGGGACAATTGCCGCCGGTGAACGGCGAAGGCTTCGCCGATTACATGAAAGAGTGCCGCCGCTTCGGCAAGGCGATTTGGGACATCACCGGCAAGGGCAACGACGTTGACCTTGTCTTCGAGCACCCGGGCGAGGCGACCTTCCCGGTCTCGGTGCTCGTTTGCAAGCGCGGCGGCATGGTGGTGATCTGCGCGGGCACCACGGGATACAACCTCACCATGGACGCACGGTTTCTTTGGATGCGGCAAAAGCGCGTGCAAGGCAGCCACTTTGCGAACCTGAAACAGGCCGCGCAAGCCAACCGGCTCGTCATCGACCGGCGCATCGACCCCTGCATGTCCGAGGTGTTGCCCTGGGCCGACATCCCCAAGGCCCACACGAAAATGTGGAAGAACGAGCACCTGCCCGGAAACATGGCGGTCCTCGTCAGCGCGCCGCGCACGGGGCTCAGAACCTTCGAAGACGTGCTGGAGCTTTCCGCCGCGGGCAAACGCCCACTTAATCCCGGGGCGCTTGAAGCCCCCTTGCCTTGACGGAACAGCGCGGCCACCATAGGCGTATCGGCGAGATTTGACGGCCCTTTGGGGGCCCACAGGGGGAGGCAGCTATGCCCGTTATGCCCGTACGGCTCTTTGGATTGGCGATCGCAAGCGCGCTTCTTGCCGCATGTTCAACCGCGGATCTTCCCGGTTTTGCGGACGCCGCCGTTCACGCCACCACCGGCGTCAACCCGCAAGAGCGGCTCGAGCGGCGCATGAACACCAACCTGCGCGCCGCCGAGCTGGAGGCCGAACGGCAGGCCGCCCTTGACGCCCTTGAAGAAGACACCATCGATCCCACCGAAGACAGCCGCTCGCTTGCGAGCCTCTTACGGATGTATGCGGATTGGAGCGTCATGCTGGTCGCCGCCGACTTCCGCACTGCCGAGGGCAATCCGACGGATGCCTTCGACAATGCCCGCGGCGCCATGGCCCAGCACCTCATGCCGTTGGGGTTTCAGCAAAGCAACATGACGCAGCTTTCGGTGCGGCCTGAACGGTATGACGACGCCGATCTTGATTTTGCATCATTCGAGAACATCCACTTCGGCCTTCAAACCACGCGCCAGCAAGCGGAAGACGGCTGCTTTGTCTACCTGACCTCGCACGGATCGCCGATCGGCATTGCCATGGGCGAAACCGGATTCATGACACCGGGCCAGCTCAACGAAATCCTAAACACCCAATGCACCGGATCGCCGACCATCTTGATCGTATCGGCGTGTTATTCCGGCGCGTTTGCCTCCGGCGATATGCTTCAACCCAACCGCATGATCATGACGGCGGCGCGGTCGGACAGAACCAGTTTCGGCTGCGGTGAGGATGACCGGTATCCTTATTTCGACGCCTGCCTGTTTCAAAGCTTCCCGCAATCGGCGGACTGGATGGACTTTGCGCGCCGGACGCTCTCTTGCGTTGAAACACGGGAACGCGCCGAGAATTTGAGCCCGCCTTCCTCGCCACAAATATTTATTGGCGAGGAAATCCGCGATACCGCCCTCACCCCCTTTATCGGGGCGAGCTTCGGTATGGGCGGCTAGGGGTCCTGACCCGAATGAGCGGACTTGACCGGTCTTTCGACCTTCTTACCGCAACCAAAGACACCGTCGCCGCCGGAGACGTGCTTTTGGCCGAAGCGCGGGACGTGGTCGGGCTTCACTTTGGTAGCTCCGCCAACACCACCACCATGCAGCGCGCCAGCCACGGGCTTGCCTGGCTGGCGACCTATCTTGAAGCGCTGAGACAGCTCGACAACTGGACCTCCCGTCTCGACGCGCAAGGGCTTCTCGGTGAAACCGAACGGCTCATCACCGCGGCGGGGTTTGCGGAATACGTCAACCAAATCATCGGCGGCATTCCCATGAGCCAGGGCGAATTTGTCCGGCCCGGGGAGCTTGGCCTCTCCCGCGAAACCTTGAACGCTTATATTTTCGCCGCCTCGCCGCTTTTGAACCTGCCCGCAACAGGCTTGCGCAATGAGCTGGGCCAGCGGCTTTTGAAACAAACAAGCGGTGTACCATTTGGCCATACAGGCCTTGATGAAACCGACGACCTGATCCGCGATCAATTCCGGCGCTTCGCGGATGAAAAGGTCATCCCTCATGCCCATGACTGGCACCTCAAGGATGAACTGATCCCGCTCGAACTCATTGAAGAAATGAGCGCCATGGGCGTCTTTGGCCTTACCATCCCCGAAGACTTCGGCGGCACCGGCCTTTCCAAGATTGCCATGTGCATCGTCTCCGAGGAGCTAAGCCGCGGTTATATCGGCGTGGGGTCCTTGGGGACCCGTTCGGAAATTGCCGCCGAGCTGATCCTGGGCGGCGGCACGGCCGAACAAAAGACCCATTGGCTGCCGAAAATCGCAAGCGGCGAAGTGCTGCCCACCGCGGTCTTTACTGAGCCGAACACGGGCTCGGACCTCGGCGCGATTGCGGCACGGGCGGTCAAGGATGGCGGCACCTACAAGGTGACCGGCAACAAGACCTGGATCACCCACGCGGCGCGCGCGGACCTGATGACACTCCTTGTACGGACCAAACCCGACAGCACGGGCTATCGTGGCCTTTCCATGTTCCTTGCCGAAAAGCCGCGCGGCACGGACGCGGACCCCTTCCCGGCCCAAGGCATGAGCGGCGGCGAGATCGAAGTGCTCGGTTACCGCGGCATGAAGGAATACGAAATCGCTTTTGATGATTTTGAAGTTCCCGTGGCCAACCTTCTGGGCGGGCAAGAGGGTCAGGGCTTCAAGCAACTTATGACGACGTTCGAAGCGGCGCGCATTCAAACCGCGGCCCGCGCCATTGGCGTTGCCCAGTCCGCCCTCGACCTGGGCCTTCAGTACGCCCAAGAGCGCAAACAGTTCGGCGAGCCCATCGCCAGTTTCCCGCGCGTCAAAGACAAGCTCACCGCCATGGCGGTCGAGATTGCCATCGCCCGGCAGCTCACATATTTCTCGGCGCGCACCAAGGATGCGGGCAAGCGCTGCGACCTTGAGGCCGGCATGGCGAAACTTCTGGCCGCGCGCGTTGCCTGGGCCGCCGCCGACAACGCGGTGCAGATTCACGGCGGCAACGGCTTTGCGCTTGAATATCCCATCAGCCGCGTTCTTTGCGATGCGCGCATTCTGAACATCTTTGAAGGAGCCGCAGAAATCCAAGCCCAGGTGATCGCACGCCGCCTTCTTGAAGACCGTTTGAAAAACTAGCAATGGCCCCGCCGCGATTGGGCCAAGGCGCCCGTCCGTGCTAGAACGGCCCCCATGAAAATCCTTGTCGCCATTGCTGTTCTAGCTGTCGCCGTCGTGCTGGGCTTTGGCCTTATGACCCTTTTTCAGGGCGGGTATGATAATCGCATCCGTTCGAACAAACTGATGCAGTTGCGCATTGCCGCGCAGGCCGTCGCCATCGTCATTATTCTTGTGGCGCTTTGGGTTGCGGGCAATGGGCCGGGTTAAAGGGCCAAGTTAAAGGACCGGGCTAGGAGACACTGCGGCGTTATGGTCAAACTCAATAAGATCTACACAAAAACCGGCGATGACGGCTCCACCGGTCTTGCCACGGGTGAGCGGCGCGCGAAATCCGATCTGCGCATCAAGGCCTATGGCACGGTGGATGAAACCAACGCCGCCGTGGGTCTGGCGCGGCTTCATACCGATGGCCCGCTCGACGAGATCCTCGCCCGTGTGCAGAACGACCTTTTCGATCTCGGCGCGGACTTGTCCACTCCTGCCCCCGCGGATGGAACGCCGCTTCCGTTCGAGGCCCTGCGCGTCACCGATGCGCAAGTGTCACGGCTTGAGACAGAAATCGACCGGCTTAACGCGGATTTGACCGCGCTTGATTCGTTCATCTTGCCCGGCGGAAGCCCCGCGGCCGCACACCTGCACCTCGCGCGCACCGTGTGCCGGCGGGCCGAGCGGCTGGTGGTCGCCCTTGGGACCACCGGCGAAGTGGTTGGCGCGCCTGCAAAAACCTATCTCAACCGGCTTTCGGACCTCCTTTTCGTCGCGGCACGCCATGCCAATAACGGGGGCCGGGGCGACATCCTGTGGGTTCCCGGCGCCAACCGCGACTAAGAGTGCCGCAGAAAATTCGAAATCCCGCATTATTCTCGTAAGACCATTGTGCCTCCAGGACAGCGGCGGCATACTAGCGTTAACGAATTGGAGGAAACGCCCTTCTTTGGGGGACAGCCGCCAAATGGTGGCTGAAGAGGACGGAAAGACGCATCTTTTGAGCACGTGTCTCAAAACATTTGCAGGCCTTGCCCTTGCCGCTCTTTTGGCGGTGAGCGCGCCCGCGCATGCCCAAACCGAAGACACGTTCAACGCCATTAACGGCGAGGACCTTGTCACACTCCTTGAGTCTCAAGGCATTGCCGCCTCGCTTACCATCGACAGTTACGGCGACCCACTGATCCGGGCCGAGGTCGGCAATCTCGCCTTCTCAATCATCACCTATAACTGCGATGGCGCGGCGGATCCTGCCTGCGGGCGCCTGCAGCTTGCGGCGCAGTTCCGCCTGCCCGATGGCGCAAGCGAATCCGACATCGCCATTATGAATGCCTATAACCAGCAGTACCTTTTCGGCCGGGCCTATATCGACCCATACGGTCTTGCGACGGTGGATTACACCATCAATCTCAATCACGGCGTGACCGAAGACAATCTGGTGGACAACCTCGTTATCTGGATCCACGTGCTGGACAATTTTGTAACCGGGCTTGGCTGGTCAGTTTCGACCTGACGGCCCGGGCCCCTTTCCCCAAAAAGCAGCATTCCCTTGAGGCAAGGCCATAAGGAGAGATGCCGCACCTGCGAACATTGACAGGGTTAGGGGCGGATTTTAGGGTCCGGCGTCCCAAATCAGAGGACCCGTTCAAGGCCCCGCCGCCGCCGGGCTTTCCCTCGCCAACCACCAAGCGGAGCGACCCATGAAGGTACTCGTCCCGGTCAAAAGGGTGATCGACTACAACGTGAAAGTCCGCGTGAAACCGGATGAAACGGGCGTCGAGCTTGCCAACGTCAAAATGTCCATGAACCCCTTTGACGAGATTTCCGTCGAAGAAGCGGTGCGCATGAAGGAAGCGGGGACCGCCGAGGAAGTGATCGCCGTTTCCATCGGCCCCGCCCAGGCTCAGGAAACCATCCGCACGGCGCTCGCCATGGGCGCGGACCGCGGCATCCTGGTCAAGACCGACGACAATGTGGAGCCGCTGGCGGTCGCCAAAATTCTCAAAGCCATCGTAGAGGCCGAAAGCCCCGAGCTTGTCATCCTCGGCAAGCAGGCCATCGACGACGACAGCAATCAGACCGGCCAGATGCTGGCGCAGCTTTTGGGCTGGAGCCAGGGCACCTTCGCCTACAAGCTCGAAAAGGGCGATGGCGAGATTTCTTGTGAGCGCGAGATCGACGGCGGCCTCCAAACCGTAAAGCTCAAACTGCCGGCGGTGATCACCACCGACTTGCGGCTGAATGAGCCGCGCTACGCTTCGCTGCCCAATATTATGAAAGCGAAGAAAAAGCCCATCGATGAAAAGACGCCCGGCGATTATGGCGTCGACATCGCGCCCCGCCTCAAGGTGCTCAAAGTGACAGAGCCGCCCCAGCGCCAGGCGGGCATTAAGGTCGAAAGCGTCGCCGAGCTTGTAGAGAAACTCAAAAACGAAGCGGGGGTGCTCTGATGACCAGTCTCGTTATTGCCGAACACGACAACGCCGAGCTGAAAGACGCAACCCACAAGACGGTCACCGCCGCCGCGAAGCTGGGCGGCGATGTGCATGTGCTCGTGGCGGGCTCAGGCGCGGGCGCGGTGGCAGACGCCGCCGCCAAAATCGATGGTGTCGCCAAAGTGCTCCACGCGGATGCCGCCTATCTTGAAAAGCAATTGGCCGAACCCATGGCCGCACTCGTCACCGGGCTGATGGACGGCTATGACGCCGCGCTCGCGCCCGCGACCACCACGGGCAAGAACTTCCTGCCCCGCGTCGCCGCCGCCCTCGACGTCATGCAAATCTCCGACATTGTTTCGGTGGACGCACCCGATACGTTCACCCGGCCCATCTATGCGGGCAACGCCATGATGCAGGTGCAGTCGGCTGACGCGAAGAAAGTCATCACCGTACGGACGACCACGTTCGAAAAAGCAGGCGACGGAGGGTCAGCGAGCGTCGAGACTATCGATGCCGCCGCCGACCCGGGGCTTTCATCCTTCGTGAGCGAAAACCTCGCCAAGTCCGACCGACCGGAACTCACCGGCGCCAAGATCGTCATCTCCGGCGGGCGGGGGCTTGGGTCCGAGGAGAACTTCGCCATCATCGAAAAGGTCGCCGACAAGCTGGGCGCGGCGGTGGGCGCTTCCCGCGCCGCGGTGGATGCAGGCTATGCCCCAAACGACTGGCAAGTGGGGCAAACGGGAAAAGTCGTGGCGCCCGAGCTTTACATTGCCGTAGGCATATCCGGCGCCATCCAGCACCTGGCGGGCATGAAGGACTCGAAGGTGATCGTCGCCATCAACAAGGACGAAGAAGCGCCCATTTTCCAGGTGGCCGATTACGGCCTCGTCGCCGACCTCTTCCAGGCCGTGCCCGAACTGGAAGCGGCGCTGGGGTAACTCCTCCCCCGTCTGACGAATATTAAGGGCCGGCGGGGTTCAAGCCTTGCCGGCCGTCATGATCGCTTAACCCGCCGCCCCATTTACCCTTTTGCTGCATTGCAAAAAAATTCGGCCCCGCTAGACTGCGCGCCAAATCGGGGGGCGCCCCCGGGCGTAAGTTAGGGGACGAGACCCACATGCAAGTTCAAACCATCGGCGTTATCGGGGCGGGGCAAATGGGCAACGGCATCGCCCATGTGTGCGCGCTCGCCGGATACGATGTCATCCTGACCGATATAGCGGCGGAAGCACTGGAAAAAGCGGCCGCGACCATCGAGCGCAATCTCGATCGCCAGGTCCACCGGGAGCGCATTACGCTGGATGAGCGCGACGCCACCCTCGCCCGCATTCAAACCGCCACCGATCTTGCCGCCATGCGCGATGCGGACCTTGCCATTGAAGCGGCGACGGAAAACGAAGAGGTCAAGCGCCAGATCTTCGCCGCCCTTTGCCCGCACCTCAAGCAAGGCGCCTTTGTCGCCACTAACACCTCGTCTATTTCCATCACCCGGCTAGCATCGAGCACCGACCGGCCCGAACATTTCATCGGGCTCCATTTTATGAACCCGGTGCCGGTGATGAAGCTGGTGGAGATCATTCGCGGCATCGCCACCGACGAGCCCACTTATCACATGGCGCAAGAGGTGGTGGCGAAGCTCGGCAAAGTGCCCGCCAACGCGGAAGACTTTCCCGCCTTTATCGTCAACCGCGTGCTGCTGCCCATGATCAACGAGGCGGTCTATACACTCTACGAAGGCGTCGGCACCGTGGAAGCCATCGACACCGCCATGAAGCTCGGCGCCAACCACCCCATGGGGCCCTTGGAGCTGGCGGATTTTATCGGCCTCGACACATGCCTCAGCATTATGCAGGTGCTCTATGAAGGCCTTGCCGACACCAAGTACCGGCCCTGCCCGCTGCTGGTGAAATATGTGGAGGCGGGGTGGCTCGGGCGCAAATCAGGCCGCGGCTTTTACGACTATTCCGGCGAGGCTCCGGTGCCGACGAGGTAACACATAATGTCATTCCGGGCGTTACATGAGCCCAATGGCATCGCCATTGGCGCGACATGTTAGACCCGGAATCTTGCTCCCAGATTCACCTTTCGAGATTCCGGGTTCGGACATTCGTCCGCCCTGGACTGACTATGTTTCATTTTCCCCCAACCCATCCGGCTTGCCGTCGTGGGGGCCTAGGGTGCGCGCGGGTGCATCCTTCCAGTGCCGGTCGCCGATCTGCTCATTCCGCGCGGGGTACAGCGGATAGTGCACGGGCGCGTAGTGCTTTTGCCGCTCGCCCAGCACCACGTAGCGAACGTCCGTGTCCGAATTGTTCAAAAACGTATGCGCGATACCGGTGCCGGCGGGAAAGCCCACCGCGTCGCCGGGCCTCAGGGGATAAGTCTCCCCGTCGATCCACGCCTCGGGGGTGCCTTCAAGGATGAAGATGAGCTCTTCTTCTTCCCGATGCGCATGGGGCCAGCCCGACCGGCGGCCGGGCGGGATCACATCGACGCCCGCGCCGATGCGCGCAAGGCCCAGGGGCGTCGTGAGGTCCGAGCCAAAGCCGATCATCTCATCGCTGCCGGGATAGTGGTTTTCATCGGGGCCCACGATCTCCTCCCACCGCAGGATGAACGGCGGCCGCTCTACCGTTTCGCCAGCCGCCCCTCCCGCCGCGTTGCCCGCCATCCCGTCATGGGGACCAAGCGCGCGTACCGGATGGCCTTCCCAAAGGCGGCCCATCTCGCGCATCTCTTCATTTCGCTTGGGGTGTTTTGGATAGAAGATGCGGTCTTCTTCCGTGCGGTCGCCGATCACCATCAAATGCGCGGGCGCGTCCGCATTGTTCATGAACGTGTGCGCAATGCCGGTGCCAGCGGGGAACCCCACCGCATCACCGGGCGTGAGCGCATGGAGGTGCCCGTCAATCCACACATGGGGGGCGCCTTCCACCACCAGCACAAGTTCCTCGACAAGTTCGTGGGCGTGAGGCCATGAGGTACGCCGCCCCGGCGGCACAATATCGAGCCAGACGCCAATCCGCTCGATACCTGTGGCTTTGCTCAGGTCGGCGCCATAGGCAAGCAGCTCGTCGCTGCCGCTGTAATGGGAATCGTCATCACGCAGATGATCTTTCCAATGAACGATGAAGGACGGGCGGTCGGCCATGGCGGGTCTCCTTTTGCCGCCACGACTCTAGCACGGATCAGCCGCGCGTTGCCTCGATCACCCCTTCGATCAGGCGCCGCGCATCCTCGCCGTCCCATTCGGCGGGCCCCGCGAGGCGCCCCAGCTCCCGGCCATCGGGGCCGATGAGAAGGGTGGTCGGCCACACGGCCACTTCCGAGCCGAGCGCGAGGCCCAGATTGTCGTCCATGTAAACCAGAAGATTCTGAGCGCCGATGCGGTTACGCAAGACCTCCTCCACTTCTTCGCGCGGGCGACGATCGGAAGAAACGGCAATCACATGAAAGCCGTCGCCGCCGAGCGCCACTTCAAGCGCATCAAGCTGCGGCATTTCATGGACGCACGGCGCGCACCAGGTGGCCCAGAAATTGACCAGCAGCACGCGCCCGCCAAAATCGGAAAGGCGCACGGGCTTGCCGGTCTCATCGAAGAAAGTCTCATCGCTGACGGCACGCGGGGAGCCGTGAAACTCGAACGCCGCCATGTCGCCGCGCGCAAAGCCCGCGAGCCCCGCGTCGCGCGGGCCGCACGCCGCCAGGGCAAGGACAAGGGCCATTGCCGCAATTGCGAAAAGCTTCTCGACCAACCGGTGCTCCTGCCGTTAGGGTGCCTTGGATGTTTGATTAAAGCTGAGCGTTACCGGTGAGCAAAGGGAAATCCGTCACACCAAAAGGCGCGGGCCCCAACAAAATGTGGGGCGGGCGTTTTGCCGCATCCTCGAGCGAGGTCATGACGGCGATCAACGCTTCCATCGGTTTCGACCGGCGCCTGTGGCGGCAAGATCTTATGGGAAGCCGGGCGCACGCGGAGATGCTCGCCGCGCAGAACATTATCTCCGCGGACGACGCGGGCGCCATCCTGAAAGGCCTCGACCAGATCGAGGGGGAAATCGAACAAGGAACGTTCGCGTTCAAAACCGCCCTTGAAGACATTCACATGAACATCGAAGCGCGGCTTTCGGAACTTATCGGCGAGGCGGCGGGCCGGCTTCATACGGCACGCTCACGCAACGACCAAGTGGCGACCGATCTTCGCCTTTATGTGCGCGACGCCATCGACACGCTCGATGGGGCGTTGCTTGGGTTTCAAAAGGCGCTCTTAAAGAAAGCAAGCGCGCACGCGGGCACGATCATGCCGGGGTTCACGCACCTGCAGACGGCGCAGCCCGTCACCTTCGGCCATCACCTTCTTGCCTATGTGGAGATGACGGCGCGCGACCGCGGGCGCTTTGCGGACGCGCGCGCGCGGCTCAACGAAAGCCCGCTCGGCGCGGCGGCCCTTGCGGGCACTTCGTTTCCCGTGGACCGCACGCTTACCGCCGAAGCGCTTGGTTTCACGGGCCCCACGCGCAATTCCCTCGACAGCGTTTCAGCCCGGGATTTCGCGCTGGAAACCCTTAGCGCGGCGGCGATCTGCGCCACGCACTTAAGCCGCCTTGCGGAAGAGATCGTGCTCTGGGCCAGCGCGCATTTTAATTTTGTCACGCTGTCCGATGGGTTTTCGACGGGCTCGTCCATCATGCCGCAAAAACGCAACCCGGATGCGGCCGAGCTTGTGCGCGCCAAGGCGGGCCGGATCATCGGTGCCCTGATGGCTTTACTCGTGATCATGAAGGGCTTGCCGCTTGCCTATTCAAAGGACATGCAGGAAGACAAGGAACCCTTGTTTGACGCACTGGACACGCTGGGGCTCGCCATCGCCGCCATGACCGGCATGATCGAGGACCTGGGCGTGAACGAGGCCGCCATGGGCGCCGCCGCCGCGGAAGGCTATGCCACGGCGACCGACCTTGCCGATTGGCTGGTGCGCGAGCTGGGGCTTCCGTTCCGCGACGCCCATCATCTTACGGGCCGCATTGTGGCGCTGGCGAGCGGGCGCGGCGCAGCGCTTGAAGACTTGCCCCTCGACGCCTTGCAGGAGATTGAGCCGCGCATTACGGAAAAAGTCTTCTCTGTACTGAGCGTCGAGGCCTCCGCCGCATCACGGACGAGCTTCGGTGGGACAGCCCCGGAAGAAGTTGAAAAACAAATCGCCTGGTGGACCGCGCGCCTCGGTTAGCGGCAAGAGGCCTCAGAACGTCGGGCCGACGAATTCGCCTTCTTCGTCTTCCGGGTCCTCAGTGTTTGCCTCCGGCGCTTCAAGCGTCTCGCTTGCTACCGGCGGCAGTTGCACAAGCCCGCCGGAGGGCAGCTCGATCATCACGCCGGTGGCTTGCGGTGCCACTTCGATGGGCGGCAGGGGCTCGGGAATCTCGCCGGGCGGCGCGTCCATCAAGCGCCAGAACTGAACGTCGGACCAGCTCAAATTGCGGCCGAGCATGGCGCCCAATATGCCTTCGGCTTGCCGCACCACCACCATATTGCGTTCCCACGAAACATAGAGGCGCTGGTTCCCTGCGCCCGCCGCCAGCACCATATCGCCGGGGAATACTTCCGGGTAATGCCAAAAGTCCGTCTGGCCATCGAGCGGCGGCGTTTCCGATGCAAACAGCGGATCGACCGGCTCTACCAGCCACCAGGTCAGTCCATAGGCGGGGTTGGCGGGCGTTCCCACAAAAAGCTCGTCGAACGCTTCGCGGCTCACTAGCGGCTCGCCGTTCCATTCCCCGCGGGCGAGCAGAAACTCGCCAAGCCGTGCCCAGTTGCGCGCGGTCAGGCGCGCGCCGGCCGGAAGCATGGGATTGTTTTGCCGGTCCCGGCGCCAGTGCCCCACTTCAAGCCCGATGGGATCGAGCACGCGCGTCTTGAGGTAGTCGAGCGGATCGCCGTCAAGCTTGCGCCGCATAAGCTCGCCGAACACCTGAAACGGCACCGGTCCGTATTCGAACGCCGCACCCGGCGCGCGCCGGAGCGTCATGCGGATGGCAACCGTGTATACCGGGATTTGGCCGCGCTGCTGCGGGTTACGCAACCCGCTTGTCAGCGTCAGCAATTGGCGCACAGTGATTTCCTCGCGCCGCGAGCCTTGCCATTCAGTGATGGTGTCCGAAACTCGCTCATCAAGCGACAAAAGCCCGTCCTGCACCGCGGCGGCGGCCATGATCCCGGCAAAGCTCTTGGTGCCGCTGGCGAGCGCATGGGCCCGGTCCGCAGCGCCTTCATTGGGGTAGTCCTCGAAGACCACCTCGCCGTCTTCTATGACCAAAAGGGAAATGCCGCGAAGGCCCGCGCTGTAGGTTGCGGCGGCCTCATAGTCGGCCAGGGCGGGCGCGGCCCACGCGAACGCGAAAACAAGCGCTAGTACTCGCTTCATACCTCTCTCCACGAGGGGCGCCCCGCCTCGCCGGGCCAGCCTAAGCCACCTCTGCCCGGAATATCAATTACATCATGGTGACTGGCTTTGCGCCCCATTCCTTGGCACACTAAGTCATTGAAGAACCGCATGAAAGGTTGGGCCATGAAGCGCGTCCTACAAACTTGTCTCATGGTTATCGTGGCGCTGGCGTTAACGCTTCCGCTAGGCGCGTGCGGGAAGAAGGGTGATCTGCAGCCGCCGCCCAGCCACGCCGACCCGGCGGAGGACCCAGGCGGCGAATGAACCATTTCGGCTACCGCAACGGCTGGCTCTATGCGGAAGACGTTCCGCTGATGGAAATCGCGGCGGATGTCGACACGCCCTTTTATTGTTATTCCACCGCTACCATGGAGCGGCACTACCGCGTCTTTCGCGATGCCTTCGGCATTGGCGATGCGCTGATCTGCTTTGCGGTCAAAGCCAATTCGAACATCGCCGTCTTACGCACCCTCGGCGATTGCGGGGCGGGCGCCGATGTGGTCTCGGGCGGCGAGCTTGCGCGGGCGCGGGCCGCGGGCATCCCGGGCGAGCGCATCGTCTATTCCGGCGTGGGCAAGATGCGCGCGGAAATGCAGGCGGCCCTCGAAGCGGGCATCTATCAGTTCAATGTGGAATCCGAACCCGAGCTCATGCGCCTTTCGGAAGTGGCGGCCAGCATCGGCGTGAGGGCGCCGGTCGCCTTACGCATCAATCCGGACGTGGATGCGGGCACCCATAAGAACATCTCGACCGGTAAGGCTGAAAACAAATTCGGCATTCCCTGGGCCCGCGCCCACGAGGCCTTTGCGCTTGCCGAGCAACTGCCCGGCATTGCGGTGAAGTGCGTCGATCTTCATATCGGCAGTCAGATCACGAACCTCACCCCTTTCGAAGCTGCCTTCCGGCGGGCCGCCGATCTGGTGCGCGAGCTGCGCGCCCAAG
>JANQLJ010000083.1 GCA_028280665.1 Alphaproteobacteria bacterium | reverse complement strand
CTGCCCGAAAAGGTCATGACCAATCATGACCTTGCGAAGATGGTGGACACCTCCGACGAGTGGATCACCGACCGCACAGGTATCCGGGAGCGACGCATCGCGGCAGACGGTGAGCACACTTCCGACCTTGCGCTGAAAGCGGCGCAGATCGCCCTCGACGAAGCGGGACTTGCCGGGCCCGACATCGACCTTATCGTGATGGCGACGACCACACCGGACAATACCTTCCCGGCGACCGCGACAACCATTCAGACGGCCATTGGCATGACTCACGGCGCGGCGTTCGACGTGCAGGCGGTGTGCAGCGGATTTATCTTTGCCCTCGCCACCGCGGATAATTTCATCAAGGCGCGCCAGGCGCGGCGGGTGCTTGTGATCGGCGCCGAGACCATGTCGCGGCTGCTCGACTGGACCGACCGCTCCACCTGCGTGCTTTTCGGCGATGGGGCGGGCGCCATGATCCTGGAGGGCCGGGAAGGTGAAGGGACCACCAATGACCAGGGTATTCTTCTGACCCGGCTTCATTCGGACGGCCGCCACTGTAAGGACCTCTATGTCGATGGAGGGCCTTCCTCCACCCAGACCACCGGCCATTTGCGCATGAACGGCAAGGAGGTCTTCCGCCACGCCATCGTGAATATCTCCGAGACCATCGAGGATACGTTGGCTGCCACGGGCCTTGAGGCCGGGGACATTGACTGGTTCGTGCCCCATCAGGCCAATCAGCGCATTCTGGATGGCACCTCCCGGCGTGTGGGCATCGACAATGAAAAGGTCATCAGCACCATCGCCCGGCACGGCAACACCTCGGCGGCCTCGGTGCCGCTGGCCTTCGAGGCGGCGCGGGCGGATGGGCGCATCAAGAAGGGCGATCTGGTGCTGATGGAAGCCATGGGCGGAGGCTTCACCTGGGGCTCGGCGCTCTTGCGTGTCTGACCCATCTTATTGATTTTCAACGACTATTGACCTTGGCGGTAGGCCCTCTTAACGTGGGCGCCAACACCATGCCGTTTTGAGGGGGGCTTGAACGCTTATGTCCAGCCGCACATTGACCCGGGCCGATCTTGCCGAGGCCGTCTACCAGGAAGTGGGCCTGTCACGAAGCGAGTCGTCACAACTGGTGGAATCAGTGCTGAATGAGATAGCCGATACGCTGGTGCAAGGTGAGACGGTAAAGCTCTCTTCCTTCGGGTCTTTTCAGGTTCGGGAGAAGGGAGGCCGCGTGGGCCGAAACCCCAAGACCGGGGAGGAAGTGCCCATCGCGCCGCGGCGTGTTCTGGTGTTTCGCGCCAGCCACGTCCTTAAGGACCGGATCAACAACGCCCAATCGGCCGACGCAGCGGAGTGATTTGCCGATAAGGGGACAAGCTAGTGCGGACCGCAAAGAAGTCGCCCGAAGCCTTTAGGACCATTAGTGAAGTCGCAAACGAGCTGGACCTTCCCCAGCACGTGCTGCGGTTTTGGGAAACCAAGTTCTCGCAGATCAAGCCGCTCAAGCGCGCCGGCGGGCGCCGCTATTACCGGCCCGAGGATGTGGCCCTGCTCATGGGCATCAAGACGCTGCTCTATAGCGACGGCTTCACCATCAAGGGCGTGCAGAAGGTGCTGCGCGAACAGGGTGTGCGCTATGTCATCGAAACCGGCCGCATGGCGGGTCAGGAGGACCGGCCCTTGCCCGTGAGCCACGGCGAACCTGCAGCAGAGACAGAAGAGACCACCGAACCCGCGGCGGCGGAGGCCATCGCGGAAGAGACGGATGACGAGGCGCGCGGTATCAGCGAGCACCAGCGTGCGGCGCTTGAAACCATCCTTGAGGACTTGCTCGATCTTAAATCAAGCCTTGAAGAAGCGCGGGCGGCCCGCGAGGAGCCCACTCCGGAAGAGGCCGAAGACGAAGAAAGCGGAGAGCACGCCCGCAAGAGCGCTTGAGCCGTTCCAAAAGCACATCTAACGGCTTGTGAACCCCATGTGGCGGGATATATAGTCCGCCGCCTCGTGCTTGGTTCGGAGCGTGGCGCAGCCTGGTTAGCGCACTTGTCTGGGGGACAAGGGGTCGTGGGTTCAAATCCCGCCGCTCCGACCAATTTCTTCTGCGGGGCATTCCATGAAACGCATCGCCATCATGGGCTGTTCGGGCTCGGGCAAGTCGACGCTCGCCCGTGCATTAGGGCAGCGTCTGGGCCTGCCGGTCTATCATCTGGATGCGCTTTTTTGGCAGCCGGGGTGGGTGGAAAGCAGCTACGAGACCTTCCGCCCCAAGGTGCAGGAAATCCTTGCCCGCGAGGAATGGATCATCGACGGGGGTTACAGCGACGCGGACCCGGAGGAACGCCGCTATAGGCATGTGGACGTTTTGATCCTGTTCGACCGGCCGGTCTGGCTCTGCCTGTGGCGGGTGATCGCCCGCGTTATCACGCACTATGGACAAACGCGGCCCGGCATGGGCGAGGGGTGCCCCGAGAAAGTGGACTGGGAATTTCTTCGCTACATCTGGAATTACCGCGGGAATGCCTGGCCGCACATTCTTGAGCGCGCCGAGCGCCATAAGACGAAAACGATCTTCATTCGCGGGGACCCTGATTTGGATTGGCTGGTGGGTGAACTCGGCCGCTTGAGTTCCGCGTAAGCATCACGCGTCCACCCCACGCTTTGCCTCCCCGCAAAAAAATCAGGCGGTAAGGCCTAGCGCCTCGCGGGTCAATCCGCCGACAATGCCGTCGGCGGTGAGGCCGGACTCTGCCTGAAAGGCGCGAACAGCGGCGTCCGTGCCGGGCCCGAAGATGCCGTCGTCGGTGAGCGCATGTCCCGCGGCGATCAGTGCCAGTTGAAGCTCGCGCACATCATCGCCGCGCATGCGCGGGCTTTTGAGCTTCAAAAGCCGGTCAGGGGAGGATTCCTCGGCCGACGCGCTCGGCTCCGGTGGCAGCGCCGTTCCAAGGGATTCTTCCGATATGGCTTGCCCGCGCACCACAAAGGGAAGCGCAAGGTCCCAGTTGCCTTGGTCGATAAGCTGCTGCAACGCATCCATGCGGTAGACCGTTGCATGCAAGATGGTGTTGGAGTGGTTGGCGAGCCAGTTACGCCGGTGGGCGATGTAGGCGCGCATCCAGGCATCTTCGCCGATCTCCGAAAGCGCGCCTTGATTTGCAATCACCTCGTTACGCCGCGCGTGCCATGAGCCGTGAATGCGGCTGTCATAGATGATGGCGGTGCCGAGTGCCGTCACCGCGCCGATATAGTCCGCGCTGGCGAGCGTGGGCTCCCAATAGACGCGGTCGAAGAAAGTGTCCTGCACTTGCTGCATGACCGGATCGTCGCCCGCTGCTTTCAAGTGCCGCTTGAACGCCTTGTGCCGGTCGAGGCGCGTGTCCTTGCGTTCAAGCCGGTCCAAAAACGGGCGCAGTTTTTTCGCGAACGCCGCCTGCGACGTTTCGGTGTACTCGCGGATCAAAAAATAAAGATTGCCGGAGGCAAGCGTCGTTTGCGCCTTGCCATAGGTAAGATGGCCCGTGTCGCCGGGGATCAGCGTGACCTGGCCGTACACCCCATGAACCGAGCCGGTTTCGAAGATTTGGACAATGGCCTGGGCGGCGAGCTTTTGAAGCTTGGTCAGCGCCATGGCAAAGCCCTAGTCGAGACGGCCCATGTCGAGGAAATTAAAAAGCCCGAACAAGATGAGCACGGCGCCAATCGCATAAAGTGCAGCCATTCAAGGGTCCCCCTTTGATTGCGACTTGTTATGGCGCAAGTCCGTGACCGCCGCAAGTCGGTCTTGTGCCGTGGGGGTTACTCCCTGCCGCCCCGGTTCATCCATGCCATAAAGGGCCTTAAAGGGATGGCCCAGGCGACCCCTGCCACGGCATAGAACAAAAGCTGCGCCGCCCAATGGCCCGGCAGCCATGTTGTCGCGATGGTGACCGCAAGGCCGATGTAAAGGGCAAGACCCACCAGTAGCACCAACATGCCCACAAGTTTGCGCGATCTTCCCGTCATTTCCCTTGCGGCCTTTCGTGCCCTTGCGGGTGCCCGGGCGCACGGCTAAGTCATCGCCCATGACCGGGAACCCCGCACTGCGCCCATCATGCGGCCACCGCGCCATTGCCATCTGGCTTTTTGCAGTGGCGGCGCTCGTCTTTGCCATGATCCTCGTGGGCGGCGCAACACGGCTGACGGATTCAGGGCTTTCGATTACCGAGTGGCGTCCGGTGACGGGCGTGCTGCCGCCATTGTCCGACGCCGCATGGCAGGCGGAATTTGAAAAGTACCGGCAAATCCCCGAATATCAACAGGTGAACCGGGGCATGAGCCTCGCCGCTTTCAAGACCATTTATTACTGGGAATGGGGCCACCGGCTTCTGGGGCGGCTGATCGGCGCCGCGTATCTACTCCCCTTTCTCTATTTCCTCTTTAGGCGGAGGGTTGAGCGCGAGCGTGTACCGCGACTGGCGGTGTTGTTCGTGCTTGGCGGGCTGCAAGGGGTGCTCGGCTGGTTCATGGTGATGAGCGGCCTTACCGAACGCGTTGACGTGAGCCAGTACCGTCTCGCCGCGCA
>JANQLJ010000074.1 GCA_028280665.1 Alphaproteobacteria bacterium | reverse complement strand
GTGCCCGTTCCTCGGCGCGTTCGATGGTCCAGGCGAGTAGTCTGTCCGCCGTCTTGGGATCGCCCGTGAGCCAGTGCTCGAAGTGATCGCGCACGGCGTTTTCGACCAGCCGCTGGGCTTCGGCGCTGGCGAGCCGGTCCTTGGTCTGGCCTTGAAACTCGGGCTCGCGAATGAAAACGGAAAGCAGCGCCGCGCAGGTGCTAAGCACATCGTCGGCAGTGATGGTGGCCGCCTTCTTATTGCCTTTCAGCTCGCCATAGGCGCGTAAGCCCTTGGTCAGCGCCGCGCGCAGCCCCGCCTCGTGGGTGCCGCCGTCGGGGGTGGGAACCGTGTTGCAATAAGAATGCACGAACGCATCTCCATCGCCGATCCAGGTGAGCGCCCATTCGACACTGCCCGCGGTGCCGCCTTCCTTCCTGACCGCGCCTGTAAAAGGCGTTTCCGTGACCCGGGTGTGACTGCCCACCGAGGCCTCAAGAAAGTCTTCCAATCCTTTGGGAAAGTGAAGGGTTTCTTCTGCCGGGATGTGGTCCGCCTCACGCAGGAGTTCGCCCGCGCATTTCCAATTGATCTTGACGCCCGCAAAGAGATACGCCTTTGAGCGCGCCATGCGGTAAAGCCGCTTGGGGTCAAAGGCGGAACGCTTGCCGAAAATCTCCGGGTCGGCGCGGAAACTGATTTTGGTGCCGCGCCGGTTGGGCGCCTTGCCTGTTTTTTTAAGTTTGCTTTTGGGTTTGCCGCGCTCGTAGCGCTGAGTGTAAAGCTCGCGGTCGCGCACCACCTCCACCACCAGAAATTCCGAAAGCGCGTTTGTCACCGAAACGCCCACACCGTGGAGCCCGCCGGAGGTCTCGTAGGCCTTGCCGCCGAACTTGCCGCCCGCGTGCAGCGTCGTCAGGATTACTTCAAGCGCGGACTTTGGTTTGTACTTGGGGTGCGGGTCGATAGGGATGCCGCGGCCATTGTCGCTGACCGAGACGATGCCGTCCTTATCCACTTCCACATCGATGCGGTTGGCGTACCCCGCTACCGCTTCGTCCATGGCGTTGTCGAGCACTTCGGCAAAAAGATGATGGCGCGCCTTTTCGTCCGTCCCGCCGATATACATGCCCGGGCGGCGGCGCACGGGCTCGAGCCCTTCGAGCACCTCGATGTCTTTGGCGGTGTAACTCGCCTTGCCGCCTCTTGCTTTGGGCGCGGCGGAAAAGAGATCGTCGTCCCGCGGCTTTGTTGCGGGTTTCTTGGTGGCCTTTTTACGAGTTGCCTTGGCCATACGCGGGGGTTGCCTCCCTTTACGTCAATGTGAGTAGGTTGAAGTGTGCGCGGCATCCGCCGAATCAAGGCACCAGCATAACCCAACTCAAAGAAGAAACGGGCCTTCCATGACGACGATTTCCGATGCTCTAAGCCTCCCTTGCGGTGGGGCGCTCAAGAACCGGCTTTGCAAGGCCGCCATGACCGAAGGGCTGGCCGATGCGGAGAACCGCGCGACGGGCCGCCACGTCACGCTCTACCGCCGCTGGGCCGAAGGGGGCGCGGGGCTTTTGCTCACCGGCAACGTGCAGGTGGACCGGCGCTATCTCGAACGCGCGGGCAACGTGGTGATCGATGGCAAACAGGATAACGCGCGCCTCGCCGCGCTCGCCGCTTGGGCGGAAGCGGGGACGGCGGAAGGCACGCACCTTTGGATGCAGATCGGTCACGCAGGCCGGCAAACGCCCAAGAACATCGCGTCCGAGCCCGTGGGCCCCTCGGACATCGCGGTGGCGCTGCCCGGCGGGCGCTTCGGCAAGCCCCGGGCGCTGACAGGCGATGAGATTCGCGACGTGATCGCGCGCTTTGCCCATATGGCGGGCATTGCCAAGCAGACCGGCTTTACCGGCGTGCAGGTTCATGCCGCCCACGGATATCTGCTGTCGGAGTTTTTGTCGCCGCGCGTCAATATACGCGAGGACGAATGGGGCGGCAGTGTGGAAAACCGCGCGCGGCTGTTGATCGAATGCGTGCGGGCGGTGCGCGCGAAAGTGGGCCCCGATTTCCCGGTGGGGGTGAAGCTCAACTCCGCCGACTTTCAAAAGGGCGGCTTTTCCTTCGATGATTGCCTGCGCGTGGTCGAGCTGCTTAACGAGGAAGGGCTTGACCTTTTGGAGGTTTCCGGTGGCACCTATGAACAGCCCCGGCTTCTCGGCGTCGAGGGGCTCGAGCCCGTGTTCGAAGAAAAGGTGCAGGCCTCCACCCGTGCGCGGGAGTCTTATTTCTTCAACTATGCGGTCAGTGTACGGAAGGTCGCGAAGATGCCGCTGATGGTGACCGGCGGCTTCCGCTCGCGCGCAGGCATGGACGAAGCGCTGGCGGGCGGCGATGTGGACGTGATTGGCCTTGGCCGCCCCCTTTGCGTTGACCCGAATTTCCCCAACAAGGTGCTTTCGGGCGCGCTTGAGGCCGCGCCGGACGTGGAAAAGGGCCTGCGCATCGGCCCGGGGATTTTCGGACCCAACTCACCCATCGGCATTTTCAAGGCGCTCAACGGCTTTGCCAAGATCGGCTGGTATTATGAGCAGATCTACAAGCTCGCCGACGGCGATGACCCCGATCTTTCGCTTTCGGGCTTCAAAGCCTTCATGGCCTACGACAAAACCGAAGCCGCAAAGGCAAAGGCGCTGGTGCGTTAGTTCTTGTTTCGCAGCCAATGCCACGGTGCTTCGGAGACGAAAATCGAGCGCTGTGAATGTTGCCGAGGTGTGGTGTCAGCGCCTGGCGATAAATCCACGACATCATCAGACCCTTGTCCGTTCTTCTTAGACTGAGGGTCATCATCTTTCGCATCTGATCCCGGGTCACGCATCTTGGGAGGCTTGGGCACCCATGCAGTGAGGTGTTCTCCCACATCGCGATAGAAGGCAGGCACAAAATCTTCGACTATCTGTATGAATCGGCGCGGACTGGAGAATTTCCCAGCCAGATTCTCGACCATATTGACCTCAAATGAGACGAGTGATTGATCTTCATGACCTGCTTCTAGAATTGATGTATCCGCGCGAACATCAAGAAGCTTTTCATAGGAATCAGTTGCCCTTTTAGGCCACTTTGCCCGGATAAATATCCTCTCGTCATTTGAATGCACCAGTTGGCGCAGCAGCCAATTGATCTTGGCCGAGTTTCTTTTCTTATCTTCAGGTGCTTTCAGTTTCATCGAGCAAGTGACGCACCGGCGGCGAAAATCGCAGGTGACTTCAATTGGGGCCGCTGTATCTGGCGTTTCAAACACGGATGTTAAGCGAAACGTTTCACATAGCTCGTCAGCATCATGGTCTAGGCGGGCCAAGGGGTCGTCTCGATGAGTGCGGCTCATTCGGATTTGGACTGGCCGTGCGAGTTCCCGTGATAGAAGAAGACAAAGGTCTCTTTCCTCTTGATGCCAACTGGCGACTGCATCGCTGACATGATCGTTATTGCGGGAGATAGGGGCGCCCGCTTGAATCTTGCTGCAGAGCTCCTTCCATTCAGGGGTCATCGAACCGTAGCTTGATATGCCGGTGCTTGAGTGATTCAGGAATCGAATCAATTCACTAAGGATGAAGTGCTCGTGTTCATCCTCAAACTCTGCATTGGCAAATGCTAGATGTGCCTGAGTAAGGATTGAGATCCACGACCAATGAAACACGCTTACGTGCCTAGATAATGTCTTAGGCAGCCGCACTGGACCGTGGGTGGGCAGCGCCGCTAGTTCGTTTGAGATTGTGATAATCGCATCAATGCCATTTGATTTTGCGATTTCGGCGTAACGGCAAACCTGCTCAGCATCAATCTTGGCGTTGGAAATCTTGCCTTCCACAAGCGCCTTCCATTCCTTTTTGCCACTGCGAACGACAATGAGTCCATCTGGACGGTCATTCTTGGCAGAGTTTTGGAAGACAACTTCTCTGTAGCATTCAATCTGTGTTCGCTTACCCACCCTCTCTCCAAGCGAGGAAAGAAGTTCTTCAGAGAGCGGGCGGACTGACATCATTGAGGCCAAGAGGATCGAAACTGCCCGGCCTTCTTTGCTTGTGTCGGCAACGGTGGGAATGAGGCGGGCGGCTTCGCCGGATTTTAGAAATGAAGGAAGGTTGGTCATCAGGTCCCCCAATCTTCAACTGGGGGCATGTTAATCCGTACCCTGCAACCTTTCAATTGGGTTCTGGCCTATTCCGCGTCATCCACTGGGTCGCGAACTCTACCAGCGCGGCCATGTCCACCAGGCGGCTGAGGGCGAGGCCCACTTTGCATTTGCTCACCGCCCCGGGGTGTTTGCGTTCAAAGGCGCGGCCGATGGCGGCGAAGTCGGAACTGTCGTGATCGAGGCCCTTGTACCAGACCCATTTGCGTTTGCCCTCGATGAGCATCGGCGCGCCGCAACGAACCGTTGGTGCGCTTTCGCTGCGGTGTTCGGCAAGGTGCAGCGCCGTGCATGAGGTATAGTCCGTCCCCAGCATCAGAACTTTCGCGCCCGCCAGCACGAGCTTGCCCAAGGGGGATTTTTCACCAAAGTCAGCTTCGAGCGTATGGCCGCTCATGAGACTGCGCGCGCGCGGGCCCAGGGCACAGAATGAAATCGCCGGATGGGCCGAGCGCACCACGCCCGGAAGCCCGCGAAAATATTCCGGCACCACCCCTTGCCCGCGCACGGGCGTGCGCTTGGGATCATAGGCGGGCATGGTGCGGCGGACCTCCGCCACCCATGTTTTTGGGACAGGCGGCGCATTCCATTCCGCCGGGTCGCTGAGCCCCGTTTGCGCGGTCATCACAAGCGTGCCCGTTTCGCCCACCGCGTCTTCGAGCGCTCCGATGAGCGCCTGCGGCCCGGTGTTGACCCAGCCGAGCTTGCCGAAGGCGGAGTGGATTAGCAGCGCCGCGCCTCCGCGTACCCCCAGTGCGCGCAGATCGCGCCGGAGCCCCGCGCGCGTTATGGGGCGGGGGCTTTTCTTGATGCGTTTGGCTTCGGACATGGGAACGCTCCTGACAAATCAGAAGCGCCCTTATAGGTGATTATGCTTCGCCCGTCTGCTTGTCGCTGGCGCTGCGCCAGTAGAAATAACTCGCAACAAACGGGATCAGCGTCATCGTGCCCACAATCCCGAGCAGCACATAGATGGCGAATGCCTGTTCCACCGCAAAGGTCAGTGCGGCGATGGCCAGCCCGCCCAGAACCCACAGCCGGCCCGCCAGGCGGTGGGTCTTGTCCCAGGCTTCGTTGGAGGAAAGGGTCCACGGCGTGCGGATGCCCACAAAGAAATTGGATTGGCTCTTGCCCAGCACATTCCCGATCGCGGCCAGGAACAGACCGACCAGCGCGAAGATCGTCTGGGTGACAGGAAGCTCATATCCAAGCGCGGTGAGCACCACAAAGCCGTGCGCCACCGTCATGACGATCAGCGTTCCGATCCACCCGGTAACATATAGCCGGCTCGATTGAAGCAGATGCCCTCTGCGCGGCTCGATAAAAGGAACGGCGGAAAAAATGGCCGCGACGCCAAGAACGATTGCGGGCATGAACCACAAAGCGAATGTCTTGTCCCCGAAGCGGTCGGCCTCGCCCGCGGCATTCCAATGCACGGCAATCTGCTGATCGATGGGAATGGTCCACTGGCCATAAAGGCTGAGCGCCGAGACCGCCACGATGGTAACAACGGACCATATAAGACCTATACGGATCATTCTTTCTCTCCTTCTTGCGCGCCCACTTTCAGGGTGTCCAGAAACCCCGCGAGGGTTTCCTCGATCACCGAAACGTTGAGGCGATAGGTGAGCGTCGTGCCCTTGCGGCTGACGGTGACGAGACCCGCCTCCTTCAGGACGGCGAAATGGCCTGAAAGGGTGGGCTTGGCGAGATCGAACTCGCCCGCGATCTCGCCCGCGGACCTGGGCCTTTCCCGCAGCAGCTTCAAAATGTCCCGCCGCACCGGATGGGCCAGCGCCTTGTACACATCAGCCATGTTTGGTATTTAGGGAACTACCGAAATAAGGTCAAGGCCTGAAATACCGCCGGTGCGCACGATCAATGCCCCAATTGAAACGTGAACCCGAGCATGAAGGCGTGGCTTTCGAACGCAAGACTGTTGCCGTCGCCGAGATCGATGCTTTGGGTCGCGAAATAGCGGTACTGGGCCGAGATGCTTGCCCCGTCAGCAATGTCGAAGGCAAGGCCCGCGCC
>JANQLJ010000160.1 GCA_028280665.1 Alphaproteobacteria bacterium | reverse complement strand
ATCGACCACGAAACGGTGATCGCGTTTGACACCGGCCCCGCGAACGGGCCCGTGGATGATTGGATTGAATCGCGCACGGGCCAGTCTTGCGACCGGGGCGGCATGATCGCCGCCAACGGCAAGGTGAACGAAGAGCGCGTGCGCGAGGCGCTCAGCCATCCTTATTTCAGCGCGGCCCCACCCAAATCCCTCGACCGCAACGATTTCTCGACGGCCATGGCCCAAGGCCTTTCCCTCGAAGACGGCGCGGCGACGCTGACGGCATTTTCGGCCATCTGCATCGCCCAGGCGTGCCAGCATTTTCCCGCCGAGCCCGTGTCCTGGATCGTCTGCGGGGGCGGGCGCAACAACGCAACGCTCATACGCATGATCAGCGCGGCGGTGCCCGCCATCGTCTATACGGCCGAGGACATGGGCTGGCGCGGCGACCACCTGGAAGCCGAAGCCTTCGCGTTTCTCGCGGTCCGTTCGGTAAAAGGGCTGCCGCTTAGCCTGCCCACCACCACCGGCGTGCCCGAGCCCATGCCGGGCGGTGTTCTTTATAAAGCCGAAGCCTAAACGATCTCGCCGGAATCGCGCTTGTCGAGGTAAGCGTTCACTTCATCGACCATGCGGTCTTCCATACCTTCGAAGAAGTGGTTGGCCTCTTCGGCGCGCACTTGTGTGATGGTGATGCCTTTTTGGGTTTTCAGTTTCTCGGCGAGCTTGTCCACGTCCTCGGGCGGCACTACCGAGTCGGCGCCGCCGTGAAGCAACAGCCCGGAGGATGGGCAGGGCGCGAGGAACGAAAAGTCGTACATGTTCGCGGGCGGTGAGATGGAGATAAAGCCGTCGATTTCCGGCCGCCGCATCAGAAGCTGCATACCGATCCAGGCGCCGAAGGAAAAACCGGCGATCCAGCATTGCGGCGCGTTGTCGTTGGTGAGTTGCAGCCAGTCGAGCGCGGCGGCGGCGTCGGAAAGTTCGCCCACCCCCTGATCGAAGCTGCCCTGGCTGCGCCCCACGCCCCGGAAGTTGAACCGCAACACGGAATAGCCGCGCTTGTGGAAGGCGTAGAAGAGGTCATAGACCACCCGGTTGCTCATGTTCCCGCCATAGCGCGGGTGGGGGTGCAGCACGATGGCAATCGGCGGGTTCTTGCCCTTTCCCTGCTGGTAACGGCCCTCGAGACGTCCGGCGGGTCCGGTAAAGATGACTTCAGGCATTCGCTCGCTTTCCCTGAGGCTTTCGCAATTTCGGAGGGGGAGAGCTGCTATTTCCGTAAGAAGATTGCGGATATGGCAGGTTTCCGGCTTTTTTGCGGCGCAATTTCTTGACTACCCAGCTCTGGAAATATATCTCGATCTCAATCGGCAGGAATCGGCGCCGTTTGAGGCCGCGTCTCTTAGCACGGCCCGCGCCGGTCGCCTAGCAAAACCCGAAGGTTCCCGGCGGATCTTTGGGCCCCAGGAAAAGGAGCCGGGCCGATGGAGGTGACAAAATGAAACTCAGCACAAGAGGGCGCTACGCCGTGATGGCCATGGCCGACCTCGCCCGCATTGAAAACGGAAAGCCGGTGACCCTGGCTGACATCGCGGCGCGCCAGGAAATCTCGCTGTCCTATCTGGAACAGCTTTTTGCGCAGCTCCGGCGCGCGGGGCTGGTGACGTCCATGCGCGGGCCCGGCGGGGGCTACAAGCTCGCCCATGCCGCCGCCGCCACGCGCATCTCCGACATTATTCTGGCGGTGGACGAGCCCATCAAGGCAACGCGCTGCGATCCCTTGTCGCCGAACGGCTGCACCTCCAGCGGCGGGCGCTGCCTCACCCACGATCTGTGGGACGAACTTGGCCGCCAGATCAATATGTTCTTGAGTTCCGTCAGTCTCGATGACGTTATCAACCGCCGCGTTCTTGGAACGGCGCGGGTGTTTCCCGCGGCGCACGACGCGGAACCCCGTCAAGCAACCCCCGGAGAGTAAAAGCACCCGCCATGGAGCGTATCTATCTCGACTACAATGCAACGGCGCCCGTGCGGTCGGAAGTCGTCCGGTTGATGGCGGAGGTCATGACCGAGGGCGGCAATCCTTCATCCGTACACGGACGGGGGCGCAAGGCGCGGGCGCGGGTGGAAGATGCACGCGCCCAAGTGGCGGAGCTCGTAAACGCGCTGCCACCCGAGGTGGTCTTTACCGGCAGCGGCACCGAGGCGACCGATCTGGCCATAAACGGCGTTGCCCCGGCAAACGGCATTACGGATCTGGTCTTGTGCGCGGTGGAACACCCCGCCAGCCGAGGCGCTTCGGGGCAAAGCGCCCTGCCGGTGACAGACCTGCCGGTAACCCGCGGCGGCGTGGCCGATCTCGATGCGGCGGCGCACATTTTCGACGGCCTTGCGGCCAAGGGGCGCAAAGCCATGGTCATGGTCATGCGTGCCAACAACGAAACCGGCGTGATCCAACCGGTTCCGGAAATCGCCCAGATGGTGCGTGACCGGGACTTGGGCCTCGTTCATTGCGACGCGGTGCAGGCAGCGGGGAAAGTTCCGGTGGATGCGGTCATGCTCGGCGCCGACACCATGTCGCTTGCGGCCCATAAGCTCCGTGGCCCGCAAGGGGTGGGGGCGCTCATCGTCCGCGAAGGGGTTGCCATCGCCCCGCGCATTTGCGGCGGGGGTCAGGAAATGGGCCGCCGGTCGGGGACGGAAAATGTGGCGGGCATTGCCGGGTTCGGCCTTGCCGCCCAGATGGCGCAGCAGTCCCTCGGCGAGTTTGCGGGGCTTGCGGCATGGCGCGACAAGCTCGAAGCGGGCTTGCGTGAACTCAATAAGGATACAGTTTTCTTCGGCGAGGGCGCGCCGCGCCTTCCCAACACCTCGTGCTTTGCGGTGCCGGGCGTTACGGCGGAAACCGCGCTCATGCTGCTAGACCTGGGCGGGCTTGAAGTGAGTTCTGGCTCCGCATGCTCCTCCGGCAAAGTGGCGAAGAACCAGGTGCTCGCCGCCATGGGCGTCCCCGAGGCGCTCAAGATGGGGGCTTTGCGCGTGAGTTTCGGCTGGGGCTCCGAAGCGGGCCACGTGGACCGCTTCCTCGATGTGTGGCGCGGGCAAGTGGCGCAAATGTGCACTGGGGCGGAGGTGTTTTAGATGAGCGAAGCCCCTGACATTCAGGATCGCGCGGGCGAGAAGTACAAATACGGCTTCGTCACCGACATCGAGTCTGAAAAGGCCGCGCGCGGGCTTTCCGAAGAGACCGTGCGGTTCATTTCCGCCAAGAAGAACGAGCCCGAATGGCTGCTCGACTGGCGGCTCAAGGCGTTCCGGCGCTGGGAAGCCATGGACGAGCCCGCCTGGGCCAAGGTGCATTATCCGCCCATCGATTTTCAGAGCGCGTATTACTATGCCGCGCCCAAGCAGAAGGAAAAACTCGAAAGCCTCGATGATGTCGATCCGGAGCTTCTGAAAACTTACGAAAAGCTCGGCATTCCGTTGCAGGAACAAAAGCTGCTCGCGGGCGTTGCCGTGGACGCGGTGTTCGACAGTGTCTCGGTGGTGACCACGTTCAAGGAAAAGCTCGCCGAAGCAGGGGTGATCTTCTGCCCCATTTCCGAGGCGGTGCAGACCCACCCCGAGCTTGTGCAAAAGTATCTCGGCTCCGTCGTTCCGATTACGGACAATTTCTATGCCACGCTCAACTCGGCGGTGTTTTCCGATGGCTCGTTCGTTTACATCCCCAAGGGCGTCAAGTGCCCCATGGAGCTTTCTACTTATTTCCGCATCAATGAGGCGGAAACGGGCCAGTTCGAACGCACGCTGATTATCGCCGAGGAAGGGGCTTACGTCTCCTATCTCGAAGGTTGCACGGCGCCGCAGCGGTCCGAGCACCAGCTCCATGCCGCTGTGGTGGAGCTTGTGGCGCTCGACGATGCGGAGATCAAATACTCGACGGTGCAGAACTGGTACCCGGGCGATGAGACAGGCAAGGGCGGCATCTACAATTTCGTGACCAAGCGCGGGGCCTGCCGCGGGCGCAACTCGAAGATTTCCTGGACCCAAGTGGAGACGGGCTCGGCCATTACCTGGAAGTATTCCTCGTGCATCTTGCAAGGGGAGGGCTCCGTAGGCGAATTTTATTCCATCGCCATCACCAACAACTACCAGCAAGCCGATACCGGCACCAAGATGTTGCATTTGGGTAAGAACACGTCGAGCCGCATTATCTCGAAAGGCATCTCGGCGGGTCACGCGCAGAACACCTATCGCGGACTCGTTTCCATGCACCCGAAAGCCGCGGGCGCGCGCAACTATACCCAATGCGACTCGCTTCTGATCGGCGATGAATGCGGCGCCCACACGGTGCCTTATATCGAGAGCCGCAATCCCACGGCGATGGTGGAACACGAGGCCACGACCTCGAAGATTTCCGAGGATCAATTGTTCTATGCCCGCGCGCGGGGGCTGGGCGAAGAAGAAGCCGTGGCGCTGATCGTCAACGGCTTCGCCCGCGATGTGTTGCAGCAATTGCCCATGGAATTTGCGGTCGAGGCGCAGAAGCTCGTCGGCATCTCACTGGAAGGGAGCGTGGGGTGATGGGCATGGCGTGGACTAAGCGTGACCTTGAAACTGCACGGCAAAGGTCCCAGCGGAACCGCATAGACGTTGAGCTCAGCGATGCGTGCGGCTGTTTTGCATGCGCAAACATCTTTGGCCCGAAAGAGGTAAAGCGCTGGATTGATATGGAGCGCACGGCAGTGTGCCCCCATTGCGGTGTTCACGCCGTTGTTCCGCGCAAGGTATGCGTTCATGTAACGGATAAGGAATTCTTGCGGGCAATGAAGGCGCACTTCCTTCCGACAAAGTTGGAGATAGCGCACAAGCTGAGCATATGGAATCGCGTTGCCGTGGAGGCAAGCGACAAGGTTGGGTGCTTTTATTGCAATGAAGTGTATCCAGCTTCCGATGTTGTCGAATGGTGCGATGAAGGGGCAAGCACTGCCTTGTGCCCCCGTTGCGGCGTTGACTCGGTGCTCGGTGAAGCAAGTTGGGCCGGCGCAACGAACAAATCCTTCCTGACGGAAATGAACGAGCGATGGTTCGAGGGAAAGTCAGAGTGAACGAAAGGTATGGAACTACCGATGCTTCAAATTAGCGACCTTCATGTGTCGGTGGACGGCAAGGACATCCTCAAGGGTATCAGCCTTGAAATGGGGAAGGGCGAAGTGCACGCCATTATGGGACCCAACGGTTCGGGCAAGTCGACGCTCTCCTACACGCTCGCGGGGCGCGCCGGATACGAGATTGCGCAAGGCGAGATATTGCTAGGCGGTGTGGATATTGCCGATCTTGCGCCGGAAGAGCGCGCCGCCAAGGGCTTCTTTCTGGCGCTGCAATACCCGGTGGAGATTCCCGGCGTTACCACTATGACCTTCCTACGCACGGCCTTTAACGCCCAGCGCAAGGCGCGCGGGGAAGAAGAACTCAGCGCGCCGCAATTCCTGCGTCTCGTGCGTGAGAAGGCGAGAGCGCTCAACGTCTCCGAAGAGATGCTTAAGCGCGCGCTCAATGTGGGCTTTTCCGGTGGCGAGAAGAAGCGCATGGAAGTGCTGCAAATGAGCCTTTTCGAGCCTGCGCTGACCGTGCTGGATGAAACGGATTCGGGTCTTGACATCGACGCGCTCAAGGTAGTGGCGGATGGCGTCAACGCCTTGCGCGGGCCGGAGCGCGCGTTCCTTGTCATTACCCACTACCAGCGCTTGCTCGACTATATCGTGCCCGACTACGTGCACATTCTCGCGGACGGCAGGATTGTGCGGTCGGGGGGCAAGGAGCTCGCCATCGAGCTTGAGAAAAAAGGCTATGACGCGCTGATCCGGGAGGCTGCATGACGGGCGCCGCGCAAAGCTGGCTTGATGCCGCGCTCGAAGGTCCGGACCTTCCGGGGCTTGGTAAGGCGCGTGGCGCGGCGGCCAAGGCCTTCGCAAAAGAAGGCCTGCCCCACCGGCGTATGGAAGATTGGAAGTACACGGACATTCGCAGCCGGCTCGGCGAGGCGCTGCCTCCGGCTGAACCTCTTGAGGCCCCGGGCGATTTCCTAAATCCCTTTGCCGCGCTGGATGCACCGGAGATTTGCTTCGGCAATGGCTTCTGGGCGCACGGCGCGGAACTGCGGGAAGGCGTCGATGTGCTGACCTTGAGCGAGGCGCTTTCAGCAAAGGCCGATTGGGTGGCGAAGAGCCTCGGCGCGGCCAAAGCACCGGAGGATCAGCCCATGCTGGCGCTCAACACGGCGCTCATGCGCGACGGGCTGTGCCTGAAAGTGGCAAGGGGCCTTGATGGCGGCGCGGTTGTTCTTGGCCATGAAGGCCGCGCGGGCCGCCAGACGGTTCGTAACCTGATCGTGCTTGAACCCGGCGCGCGGTTCACGCTTATCGAGGCGCATCAGGGCGGGGGTGAGGCGCAGCAATCCCAGCAGGTGAGCGAAATCTTCGTGGGCGAAGGTGCGCAGCTTACCCATATCCGCTTGCAGGATGCGGGCGCAAAGACCGTGCATCTTGCCACGGATGTTGTGAATGTAGCGGGTGGCGGCGATTACCGCGGTTTTGTCACCACCACCGGCGCGGCGCTTTCGCGGCAGGAAACATTTATCGAGTTTACGGGCCCCGATGCGGAAGCGCATATCAGCGGCGCCTACATGCTTGCCAGCGATCAGCATGCGGACGTTACGACGCGCATCCATCATGCGGTGCCCCGCTGTACCTCTCGGGAGGTCTTCAAGGGCGTGATCGCGGACGAGGCGCGCGGGGTGTTCCAGGGGCGCGTCATCGTGGCTGAAGGCGCGCAGAAAACCGACGGACACCAGTTGAATAAAACGCTTCTGCTCTCGGACCGCGCGGAGATCGACACCAAGCCCGAGCTTGAAATCTATGCCGATGATGTCAAATGCTCCCACGGCGCGGCGACGGGCCAGCTCGACGAGAACCAGCTTTTCTATATGCGCGCGCGGGGGATCGACGAGGCCTCGGCGCGCGGGCTTTTGATGCAGAGCTTTCTTGCCGAAGCACTGGAAGAGGTGGAAGACGAGCGCCTACGCGCCTGCCTGCAAGGCCATGTGAACGGCTGGCTTGGCGCCCACGCGGAAAAGCCTGGAGGCGTGCCGCATGAGCTTTGATGTCGACCGCGTCCGCGCCGATTTCCCCATTCTTTCCCGCGAGGGCGCCACGCTATGGAGCAATCCTACGCTAATGTGCACCGCGGCCTTCACACCATGGCGAACGAGACCACGGCGGTATACGAGGCCGCACGTGAAACGGTGGCGCGCTTTATCAATGCGGGCGATCCCTCTCAAATCGTTTTCACCTCGAACGCCACCGACGCCATAAATCTGGTGGCGTCGAGTTTTGGCGCGGACCGCGTGGGCCAAGGCGACGAGATCGTACTTACGGTCATGGAGCATCACTCCAACATCGTGCCCTGGCATTTTCTGCGTGAGCGCAAGGGCGCTGTGCTCAAATGGGTTGCTTTGCGCGAAGACGGCGGCTTCGATATGGAAGCCTTTGAGGCCGCGCTCACGGACCGCACCAAGATGGTGGCGGTGACGCACATGTCGAATGTGCTGGGTACCGCGACGCCCGCGAAGGAGATCGTGAAGGCCGCTCACATACGCGGCATTCCCGTTCTCTTCGACGGCAGTCAAGCGGCGGTGCATTCCACCGTGGACGTGACGGACATCGGTGCGGATTTCTATGTGTTCACAGGCCACAAGCTCTATGGCCCCACAGGCATCGGCGTTCTTTACGGCAAGCGTGGGCACCTTGAGGCCATGCGCCCCTATCGCGGGGGCGGGGAGATGATCGAGCGCGTGACGCCCGATGGCGTCGACTACGCCGCGCCGCCCGCGCGCTTTGAGGCGGGCACGCCCATGATCCTCGAAGCTATCGGCCTCGCCGCCGCTATCGACTATATTGAGAGCCTTGGCCGTAACGCCATTCACGCCCATGAAGCGGATCTTTTGTCCTATGCGACAGATCAGCTTCAGGGTCTTAACTGGATTGATCTTTTCGGCACCGCCCCGGGCAAGGGTTCGATCATTTCCTTTGCAATGGAAGGGGCGCACGCCCATGACGTCGCCACCATTGTCGATCAGGAAGGCATCGCCGTGCGCGCGGGGCAGCATTGCGCCGAGCCGCTGATGGCTTACCTTAATGTGCATTCGACGGCGCGCGCCTCGTTCGGCATGTACAATACCCATGGCGAAGTGGACCGGTTTGTGGAGGCGCTGCATAAAGCGCGGGGGCTGCTCACGTGAATATGCAGGACACGAAATTCACGCAAGAGCAGCTCGACCAGCTCACGGACCAGATCGTGGCGGCGCTGAAAACCGTGTATGATCCGGAAATTCCGGTGGACATCTATGAACTTGGGCTTATCTACAAGGTAGATGTGTCCGACGATATGGACATTACCGTGGATATGACCCTGACGGCGCCGGGCTGCCCCGTGGCGGGGGAAATGCCGGGCTGGGTGGAAAATGCGGTAAGATCCGTTCCCGGCGTGCGGGATGTAACGGTGAACCTTACCTTCGAACCCCCGTGGGACCCGAGCCGTATGTCGGATGAAGCGAAACTTGAGCTCAATATGTTTTGAGGCGCGCATGACGACCGCAACAAGACCGAAACCCAAAGTCGTGACCCTGACGGACGCCGCCGCGAGCCGCGTCAAAGACATTATGGCGCGCGCGGACGAGGGCTACATCGGCGTGCGCGTGGGCGTCAAGAACGCGGGCTGCGCGGGCATGGAATACACCATGGACTACGTCACCGCACCGGGCGAACACGACGAGGTGGTGGAAGATAATGGCGTCACGATCTTTATCGACCCCGCGGCGGTGTTGTTCCTGCTGGGCTCGAAAGTGGATTACGTGATTGAAAAGCTCTCAGCCAAATTCGTCTTCGACAACCCGAACCAGACCGATGCGTGCGGCTGCGGGGAAAGCGTGACCATTGTCCCTGCGCGTCTTGAAACGGACGAGCCACACCCCTGATGGCGCTGTCGCCGCAATTCAAAGAATACCTTGAAGAGCTTTTTGAGCCGGTGGCCCCGGTCACCATCAAGCGCATGTTCGGCGGGGCGGGCGTCTTCAAGGAAACGCCGAAAGGCCGCCTTATGTTCGCGCTGGTGGCGGACGAGGTCATTTACCTCAAAGCGGGCGACGGCAACCGCGCGGCCTTTGAAGAGCGCGATCTTGAACCTTTTGTCTTTGAATCGAAAAGCGGCAAGCGTGGGGTCATGAGCTACCACCGTATGCCCGAAGCCTGCTTCGATGACCCGGACGAACTTAAGGGCTGGGCCCTAGCAGCGGTCGATGCGGCCATCGCGGCAAAAGACTAATAGGTGTTCTCCACGTTTATTGCCTTTTGCCGCCAGCCTGACAGGTTTTGACCTTGAAGTTCGGGATTGGTTCCAAAAGTAACTTACGCTTTTCAACAGGATTCGGCGGGACATAGCTTGGCCGCGCGCTGATTGCACGTTTCAAGAGCTGCATAGACAAGCGCACCCCTCACATTGTATATACCTTTGGTTGAAATTCACTGAAACAACAATTTTCAGGGAATGGCCTATGGCGCGGACTGATGAAGCTTCTGAATGAGTAGCGGCGATGACGACTTTGATTATTGAGCACTGCCGGGTTCTCGGTATCTTAGACAATTTAGTACGTATACGGATTTAAGAAAGGATTATGTTTAGAAGGTAGAGGGCTATTTTATGAATAGAGAACAAGAAGTCTTGCAAGACTTGCTTGATTCAGGGGAGGCAGGAATCACTATAAACGGTTCAAACCCTTGGGATCCGCAAGTTCACAATGATAATTTATACAAAAGAATACTTGGTGGAGGGTCGCTTGGGCTTGGAGAAAGTTATGTAGATGAGTGGTGGGATTGTGATGACCTCGGGGGATTTTACGTTCGCGTAGCGGAATCAAGAATCGGCAGCAGGCTCCGGCCGAGTATACGTCTGTTGTGGAGTCTTTTTACCGCATCAATTTTTAATCTTCAAACAAAAGTACTCGCGCAAAAAGCAATCGATGCGCACTATGAAGATGATAATACACGAGCGTTTGAATACATATACGATAAATCAATGGCGGCGAGTTGTGGCTATTTCAAAGACGGTAATGAAGACCTCGAAACAGCACAAAGCAAGAAACTTGCACTCGTGTGCGATAAGCTTGGTTTGAAAGAGGGAGATCGTGTCCTTGATATCGGCTGCGGATGGGGCTCTTTCGTATCGTATGCTGCCAGAGAAAGAGGAGCCATTCCAACCGGCATAACGCGTTCAAGGTCACAGGCGGAATACATTGAGAATAGATATAAGGATTTACCGATAACGGTCATTCGTGCCGATTACCGCGATGCAAATCTGTCTCAGGAATTTGATGCCGTTGCATCGGTAGAAATGATCGGCCATGTTGGGCCGCGCAACTATCCTACATTCTTTGGCATTGCGCGCGATGCGTTGAAAGATGAAGGCCTCTTCTTTCTTCAAGAAACCACATTTAATGTACGGAACCCACGACTAGATCCGTTTATCGACAAGTATATATTTCCCAATGCTGTTGCCCCAACACCGGGGCAAGCCGAGGAAGGTGCCGAACCATTCTTTGTCCTTGAAGACTCTCAAAACATTGGTGCCATGCACTACGATACGCTTACTGCGTGGCAGAAAAATATGGAGAAAAACAAGGATATAATCATTGATATGCACGGATCTCGTTGGTATCGAATGATGAGTGTGTACCATACAAGCTGTGCTGCGGCCTACAAAACTAGAATAGCTGGTTGTCACCAGTGGATGTTCTCTCCTTGCGGTGTTCCAAGTGGGTACATTTCGCCACGATAACCATCCAAGAATGAAACAACGGTTGCTTCTTCGATATCTCCTTTAGTCATCACTTCCCTTTGAAGTTCGCCGGGCGTTTTTCCAGGAACGCCATTACCCCTTCGATACAGTCTTCGGTGCGACCCGCATCGCGCTGGGTGATGCGTTCGGCGTGAAGTTGTTCTTCGTAGGTACTTTCCCACGTGCGCCAGAAGAGCGCGCGCGCCATGCGGTAGGCCTCCGTCGGCCCGTTGCCCAGCTTGTGTGCGAGCTTCATAGTCTCTTCCAGTGCCGTGCCCTCGTCCACCACGCGGTTGATAAGGCCCCACTCAAGGGCCGTTTCGGCGGGGAGCTTTTCCGCAAGCAGTGACAACTCGAACGCGCGCCGCCAGCCCACAAGCCGCGGCAGCAGATAAGTCGAGCCGCCATCGGGCACGAGGCCGATGCGGGTAAAGGCTTGCAGAAAATAGGCGGTGCGATCCGCCACCACGATGTCGGCGGAAACCGCAAAGCTCATGCCCACGCCCGCGGCAACGCCGTTGACCGCCGAAAGGAATGGCATGCGCAAGTCGCGTAGTTTCAGCAAAAACGGGTGATAGAATTTTTCTAGCACCTCACCCGCATCGCGGCTCATGCGGTCGGCGCGCGTCTCGCCGCCCGAGCCGTCGGCAAGATTGGCACCGGCGGAGAACCCACGCCCCGTGCCAGTCACGACCAAGGCCCGCGCGCCGCTCTCGGGGTCTTCAACAAGATCGATTGCCTTGTTGAGTTCGCCGATCATCTGCATGGAGACGGCATTGAGTACGTCCGGGTCGTTGAGCGTCAGAAGCGCAACGCCATCATCCATTTCAAGTTTGATTTTTTCAAAGTCCATGGGGTCCTCCCTTCAGGAGTGCCGTTTTCTGAGGGTCCGGTTTCAGGGGCGAGCATAATCGAGGGGCAGGGCCTGTCCAGATGCCGTTGGGGCACAAATCCGGGCCTTAACGCAGGGGAAGGCCCACGCACTTTTTGCCCCCGGCAGGTTTGTTTTTCTCCCGTTGCTGATAAATTCGTCACCCCGGCGTTATCCCCGGACCTGGTGACTTAGGAAGGCGAGGATCAATCTCATGGCTGAAGCACATATTGCGGCGGGCGAGTCCGATGCCGCCATCGCGCGCATGCATTTGCTTTTGGAGCTGCAGCGCAACGCGCATATCAAGGAAGGCCCGCCGTCTTACGAAAAGCGCATCGAGCGGCTCGACCGCATGATCGGTCTCCTCGTCGATTACCAGGAAGAGATCTGCAAGACCATCTCCGCCGACTTCGGCCACCGCTCGCCCGATCAAAGCCTTTTTGCCGACGTGGCGGATTCCATCGGCTGCCTCAAACACACGAAGAAACATCTGCGCGCCTGGATGAAGCCGTCCAAGCGCAAGGTGGAACCGGCGCTGCTTGCGCTGTTCGGCGCGAAGAACGAAGTGCGCTATCAGCCCAAGGGCGTTGTGGGCGTGATCGTGCCGTGGAATTTTCCGGTGAACCTTGCCTTCAACCCGCTCGCGGGCGTCATCGGCGCGGGTAACCGGGCCATCGTGAAGCCGTCGGAATACACACCCAAAACCTCGGAGCTTATCGAGCGCATGATCCGCACCGCCTTCGATGAAGACGAGATCGCGGTGGTGCAGGGCGGCCCCGAAGTGGGCGAGGCGTTCTCGAAGCTCGCCTTTGATCATCTGGTGTTCACCGGCGCAACACCCATCGGCCGCCACGTGATGCGCGCGGCGAGCGAGAACCTGGTACCTCTGACGCTGGAGCTTGGCGGCAAATCCCCGGTGATCGTGAGTGACAGCGCGGATGTGGAGCTGACCGCCAACCGCGTTATGTTCGGAAAAACGCTCAATGCGGGGCAGATTTGCCTGTCGCCGGATTACGTGATGCTGCCCGAAAACAAGAAGCAGGACTTTGTCGCCGGCGCCACCAAAGCCGTGCACACCATGTACAAGACGCTGAAGGACAATCCCGACTACACCTCGGTGGTGAACCTGCGCCATTACGAGCGCCTGCAAGGCTATCTCGAGGATGCGAAGTCCAAGGGCGCGGAGGTGGTTGAGATCAATCCGGCGAACGAGGACTTTTCCCAGCAGCCTTATCACAAGATCCCGCCGACCCTGGTGCTCAACCCCAGCGACGACATGAAGATCATGCAGGACGAGATTTTTGGGCCGCTTTTGCCGGTAAAGACGGTGAAGGATACGGACGAAGCCATCGACTACGTCAACCACCACGACCGGCCACTGGGGCTTTACTATTTCGGCAACGACAACGAGGAGAAGGAAAAGATCCTGGCGAAGACCACTTCCGGCGGCGTTACCGTGAACGATGTGGTCTTTCATGTGAGCCAACAGGACATGCCTTTCGGCGGCGTCGGCCCCTCGGGCATGGGGTCTTATCACGGCCACGAAGGGTTTCTCGAATTCAGCCATGCCAAGGCGATCTATAGCCAGATCGGCAAGGATTTGCTGGCCCGGCTCCGGCCGCCTTATACGGAAAAGAACCGCAAACTTATCGAAGGGCAGGTCTCGCGCTAGCGCTCAAGCCATTCCTACTTTTTTGAGCAGCGACCTGACATCGTATTCGTCGTCGCCGTCATAGCGGGGCGCGTATTTCCCGAACGCGGCCTTTACTTCTTTGTAGCGCTCGTCGATGTGCACCATGTTGTAAGCGTGGGAGACGATGAAGAACGCGCCCGCCTTGATCTGTTCCATGGCGATGGCGGTGTACTTGTCCGTCTCCATGCCCATGGCCAGCGCTTCCTCGGGGATCATTTCCGATTGCACGAAGCCGGGGCAGATGATCCCGGTCTTGATAAAATCCGGCAGTTCTTCCCGCAGCGCCACGGTCATGGCAAGAATGCCGTGCTTGGTGGCCGCGTAGGCGGAGTTAAGCGGCACCGCGTTGAAGAAGGAGTTTTCCGAGCCGAGCGTGTAGATGGCGGCGGGGGTGCCTTGCTCAATCATGCGTTTTGCGAAGATGCTGACGGCATTCCAGCTTCCAAAAAAATTCGTCTCCAAAACCGCGCGGAGGTTTTCCTCGGGCATATCGATCACCGGGGCCTGCCCGCCGCTGATCCCGGCATTGCTCACAAACACATCCACCTGGCCGAAGGCTTTCCACGCGGAATCCGCAAAGGCCTCAAGGTCGTCCCGTTTGGTGACATCGCAAACGGCATAGGCCGCCTCGATGCCGAGCTCCTTGAGTTTCGCCACCGCCTCCTGCAGGCGGTTTTCGCGCCGCGCACCGATCACGATTTTCGCCCCTTCCTTGCCGAACTGCTTGGCGAAGGAGAAACCTATTCCCGTCGCGCCGCCGGTAATGGCGACGACCTTGCCGTCATAATGTCCCATCAATCGTCTCGCTCTTTGGATTATTCCGCCTTGACAAGTTAGTGACCATGGGTCAGTAATATCCATTATCTAACTAAGAGTCAATTAGGTGGATGGGCGTTCCCGGTGAGGGTACCTCGTGAGTGAAGGACATGAGCGTTAGAGAGGATTATCAGCGCGCGCGCAGCGCCGCCGAGAAAGAAGACCGCCGCCGCATCATCCGCGAGGCGGCCTACGGGCTCGTGTGCGAGAAGGGCATGGACGGCGTCACCATGGACGCGGTCGCCCGCGCGGCGTCGGTGGCGAAGGGAACGCTCTATCTCTATTTCACCACCAAGGAAGAAGTACTGCTCGATCTTTATGGCGGCTCGGTCGAGCGGTTTTGCGGGGCCATGCGCAAGGGCCTGCGCAAGGGCATGTCGAACCGGGCCTTTGTGCGGCTCATGTTCCGGGCGGCGATGGCTGACCCGCTGCTCGTGCCGCTCGGCGCGCAGCTCACCACGGTCATTGAGCGGAATGTCTCGGACGAGGCGCTGATTATCGCCAAGCGGTCCATGAGCGCGCTTGTTGTCGGGCTGAGCGAAGAGGTGGAAGCCAAGCTGGGCCTGAAACCCGGTCAAGGCATGGAGGCGATTTTTGGCTTGCGCATCATCCTGATGGGCGCGGCGCAGTCGGACCTCGCGAGCCATATCGACACTTCGCCGCTGCCCCAGGACGTACGAGATATGATCGAAGGCCATGGCCTCGATCTCGCGTTTCCGCCGCTGGCGCTGACTTATCTCAACGGATTGTGGGGCCCGCGATGACGGCGGGCCTTGTACCCCAAAGACTCAATCAACGACTCAATAAAGGAGATTGAACAATGGCCAAGACAGTACTGATTACCGGATGTTCCACGGGCTTCGGCAAGCTCGCGGCCCAGAAGTTTTCCGGCGAAGGGTGGAACGTGATTGCCACTTTACGCTCGCCCGAAAAGGCGCCGGACCTGGGCGAGCTGCCCAATACGCTGGTGGCAAAGCTCGATGTCACCGATCCCGGCAGCATCAAGGGCGCGGTGGGCGAGGGGCTCGGAAAGTTCGGCTCCATCGATTGTTTGATCAACAATGCGGGCTATGGCGGCCGCGCGTTTTTTGAGCAAGCGAGCGTCGCCAGCATCGACGCCATGTACGGCACCAATGTTTTCGGCGTCATGAACCTGATGCGCGAAGTGTTGCCGCACATGAGGAAGCAGAAATCCGGCTCGGTCATCAATGTGACCTCCATGGCTGGGATGATCGGGGTGCCCGGAAACTCTGTCTATTCCTCGACCAAGTGGGCGCTCGAAGGCCTGACCGAGGCCCTGTACCTTGAATACAAAAGCCTCGGCATTCGGATGCACACCGTCGCCCCCGGCGCCTATGTCACCACGTCCTTCGGCGATAACACCGATGACTTTCTTGACACGGGCGATGATCAAATCCGCGAGGCGTCAAAGAAGATGCGCGAGAACTTCGAACGCATCATCAACCAGGGCGATCCGCAAGACCCCAGTGAGGTGTCGGACCTCATGTTCAAGCTCGCCACTGAAGGGGGCCCCGTCCACAACCCGGTCGGCGCGGATGCGCAGATGCTCTCGGGCCTCATCAACGGCGCCGCTGACCGTGAAGAGTTCGTGCGCGCCGCCGAACAAATGTTGACCCCGCAGGAATAGGAGCTTCGCAAATGCCCAAAACCATCCTCATCACCGGCGCGTCCACCGGCATTGGCCGGGAAACCGCCAACTACTTCGTCAAGAAGGGCTGGAACGTCGCGGCGACCATGCGCAGCCCGGAAAATGCCGAGGGCTTTGAAAGCAGCGGCCGTCTCAAGATCTATCGCCTCGATGTGCTCGACCAAGGCAGCATCGACGCGGCTATTGCCTCGACCATCTCCGACTTCGGCAAGATCGACGTTTTGCTCAACAACGCGGGCTACGGCACGCAAGGCCCGTTCGAGGCGGCCACGAAGGACCAGATCGCGCGCCAATTCGACACCAACGTCATCGGCCTGATCGCGGTGATGCAGTCCATCATTCCGCATATGAAGGAAAACGGAAGCGGGACGATCATCAATGTCTCTTCTATTGGCGGGCGCGTCACGCTGCCCTTCTACAGCCTGTATCACGGTACGAAATGGGCGGTTGAAGGCCTGACGGAGAGCCTGACCTTTGAGCTTGGAGAAGTGGGCATCAAGATGCGCCTTATTGAACCTGGCGCCATTGCAACGGATTTCGGCGGCCGCTCGCTTGATATTCTGAGCAAGGACGGCCTTACGGGCTATGACGACATGATGGCGCGGTTTACCAAGGCGCGCGATGCGTTCGTCGATAGGTCATCACCGCCCATCGCTGTAGCGCGGGAGATTTACAAGGCCGCCACCGACCGGTCGGACCGCTTGCGCTATCTCGTGGGGAACGACGCAAAGTTCTTTTGGCGGTTGCGCCGCATCTTTGGCGATAAGTTTATCATGGGGCAGGTCAAGAATCGCTTGGGTTGAGCGAAGAGGTCAACGCGTCCCGAGCCGCCGGATGTAGGACGGCGTGTAGCGGTTTTCGTCAAGCTCGCTGGCGAAGAAATTGATCGGCCCTTCCTGATTCAGAAGTCCGCCGATGATGTAGCGGCCATTGTTGAGGTCGTAGGAAATGCCCGCGACGCCCACGCAAGCGGGCACTTCGTAAGCCACCGTGGGATAGCCTTCCTGCAGCCGCCACAGCTCGCCACGGCTGTCATAGATTTCCGCCTGTACGATGCCCGTGGTGTCTTCGTCGATATAAAAGACACGGCGGGCATAGGTGTGCCGCGTGTTGGGGCGCAGGTTCGCTTCGAGCACCCAGACCCGGTGCAGCTCGAAACGGATGAGGTCCGGGTTCAGGTGCGGCATTTGCGCGATGTCGGCGTATTCGAGATCGGGCGCACCAAGGCGATAGTTGTTGTACGGAATATAGGCTTCCATCTTACGCACCACGCGCCAGTCATAGCGGTCGGGCGCGCCGTTAAAGCCGCCGAAACTATCCGCCGTGCTCATGCCGTCGGAGTTTGTGCCTGGATTATCGTAAGCAATGTCGGGCGCGCGGCGCACGCGGCGGGTGCCGGGGGAATACTGCCAGGCCTGGCGCGAGCCGTTCCGCATGTTGAGGCTTTCATGCACCAGGATCACGTTCCCCGCGACGCGGCTGGGCGCAATGGTATGCAGGATATAGAGCGCGGAGATGTTGTTCACATCCTCGGCGCTTGTGTGATCGGGGTTGGTCCAGTTGATGATGGCGTCGTCCTGGGCGATGTAAGGGGTAAAGGCGCCCGAGCGTGTGGGGATAATGGCCGCGAACTGCCGCGTGATCTTGTTGGGCAGATAGTTGAGCATGTGGTTCCAGATCATCTCGAGCCCATTGCCCACCACCGGGAAGGGCTGGCCGTGGATGGCGCCGAGAACGCCATTGCCGTCGTCTTCAAGCTGGCCCACCGCGGCATTGTTGCGGATGGAGGCATAAACCCATTCGGGCACCGCGCAGGTGCGGTGGCTGGGGTACACATTCATGGCGTAGGTCTCGGGCCACTGTGCCAGCATGGCGCGGGAGACGCCGGTGAGGCGGCCCGCGTACTGGTCCTGGTTCGCGGCGGTAATCGTGAACAATGGTTCTTCGTCCGCAAACGGATCAATATGATGGGTGCCAGGCTGATAGCCGGGGGGAGGGGTCTGCAGCCCGCCGGTCCACGGGGGGATAGTGCCTTCCGTGTTGCCCGCGCGCTCGGCGCCAAAGGGCGTTAAATCTTGATCGAGCCGGGCGGCCACTTCCGGGGGAACTGTCGCCCAGGCCGTGGTGGCGAAGAAAAGCGCTGCCGCGCAAATAGCCGATGAACGAACCCGCATACCAAATCTCCTGAGCGCTGCCCCGCCCGGGATGATGCATGACATTAGAACTGTTGACCAGCGGTCTGGCGCAAATGTGACGGCTATTCGACCGGCCGCAGCAGGAAGGCGGGGAGTTCTTCCTTTTTTGGTTTGACCTTTTCCGGCGTGCCGTTGCGGCGGTCTTTACCCTTGCCTGCCTTGCCGCGCGATTTTTGTTCGGGCTTCTTGGGACGGTCGTCCTTGCCTTTGCGCTCTTGCCTTGGCTCTTGCTTGGGCTCCTGCTTGGTCTTGCCGGTTTTTTGCGGCTTTTCGGCCTTTACCGTTTCGGCGTCTTTGCTCTCTTCTTTGGTCTCATGTTTGGCTTCTGACCCGCCCGAGGCCCTGCGGCGGCCCCTGCCGCCACGGCGCCCGCGGCTTCGCCGCGAACGGCCCTCAGTGGCTTCGGCTTGTTCGTCATTGCCGGATTCGCCGCCGCTTGCTTGAGCTTCTTCTTTTGGTTGCTCGCCAGTGCGTCGGCGGCTACGCCCGCCCCGGCGGCCTCCCCTTGAAGAGCGCTGCGAGGAACGTTGCGAGGAACGCTCGCGCGGCGCTTCTTCTTCGCCATCTTCATCGGCGGCGAGACCATCGAGCTGGATCAGCTCGATCTTTTTGCCCAGCAGCGCTTCCACGCCTTTCAGGTACTTGCGGTCTTCCGGGCTGACGATGGTGTAGGCGTGTCCGCTTTTGCCCGCGCGGCCCGTGCGGCCGATCCGGTGCACGTAATCTTCCGGGTGCGTCGGCACGTCGAAATTGAAGATGTGCGAAACGTCGGGAATATCGAGCCCACGCGCCGCCACATCGCTCGCCACAAGCAGGCGGATTTTGTCTTCCTTGAAGGCTTCAAGCGTCTTCGTCCGTGTTGCCTGATCCATGTCGCCATGGAGCGCGGCGGCGTTGAACCCATGTTTGCGCAGCGAACGGTCGAGTATGTCAACATCGCGCTTGCGGTTGCAGAAGATGATGGCGTTCTTGACGTCGTTGTCGGTAATCAGGCGGCGCAGCACTTCGCGTTTGGCCATGCGGCCGCATTTGACCGCTTCCTGAACAATACTCTCGGCGGCGGTTGCCTGGCGCGCCACTTCAACGCGCGCGGGATTGAACAGGTACTCCTCAGTGATCTTCTGAATTTCCGGCGGCATGGTGGCCGAGAAAAAGAGCGTCTGCCGCGTGAAGGGCAGCAGCTTGAAAATGCGCTCAAGGTCCGGGATGAAGCCCATGTCGAGCATGCGGTCCGCTTCGTCCACCACGAAAATCTCGATGCCGGAAAGGAGCAGCTTACCGCGCTCGAAACAGTCAAGCAGGCGGCCGGGCGTTGCGATCAGCACGTCAACGCCGCGGTCGAGCTTTTTGAACTGGTCGTCGAAGGAAACCCCGCCAATCAAAAGCGCCATGGTGAGCTTGTGATACTTGCCGTAGATCTCGAAGTTCTCGGCGATCTGCGCAGCAAGCTCGCGCGTGGGCGAGACGATCAGTGTACGCGGCATGCGCGCCTTGGCGCGGCCTTGGGACAATATCTCGATCATGGGCAGCGTGAACGACGCGGTCTTGCCCGTACCGGTCTGGGCGATGCCCAGCACGTCTTTCCCCATGAGTACTTGCGGGATGGCTTTTTCCTGAATGGGT
>JANQLJ010000042.1 GCA_028280665.1 Alphaproteobacteria bacterium | reverse complement strand
GCCCCGCCTGAACCCGTTGTCATGGAAGAGACAGCACTTGACGAAGCGGCGCCCGCGCTTAGCGAAGAGCGTGTGGAAGACGACGGCCACCGCGCCGTGGGCCGCGACCGGGTCGCCGCCATGGGCTGGTTCGTGATCATCTTGCTGCCGATCACCGTGGCGGCGGCGGTGACGCTGGTGGGCGAGCGCAAAGTGGACAAGCAGCCCCAGATCGAATGGCGCGGGCTCCTCAAAGTCCTTGCCCAGAACAAGCCGGTGCGGCGCCTGCTGGCCGCCGATGTTATCGCCGGCTTCGGGCCCTCGGTCTCGGGCGCGCTCTACATCTGGTTTATCGCCTACTATGTGGGTTATGGCGACTGGGCGAGCCGCATTCTCCTGCTCTATTTCGTGGCGGCCTTCTTGTCCGTGCCCTTGTGGATTCAGCTCTCCTACCGCATCGGCAAGCACAAGGCGCTCACGGTGGCGTTCGTCTATGCCTGCTTGATCTTGTCCACCTACCTCTTTGCGCCCAGCATGCCGTTTTGGCTCGTCATCATTGTGAACCTCGCCTACGGAGTTGCCTATGGCGCAGCGCCGTTCCTGCTCCGCTCCATGATGGCGGACGTGCGCGATTACGATTTGCTGCATTCGGGGCAGGAACGGACCGGGGTCTATTTCAGCCTCCTCACCATGACCAGCAAAGTCGGCGCGGCGCTTGCGGTGGGGGTCACGCTCATGATCCTTGGCTTTGTCGGGTTTGACCCCTCCCTCGGCCAGCAAAACACGGAAGGCGCTATCAACGCCGTAGCCTATATGTTCGTGTTCTTCCCCATGGCGGTCTATGCGCTGGGGGCCTGGCTCATTTGGAATTTCCCCTTGGGTCAGGCCGAGCAGGAAGAACTCCGCGCCGCCATCGACGAACGCAACAAGGCCCAGGGCGATCACGGAGCCATCGACACCATGACGGGCTTCTCAAGTCCGCGCGGTGAGATCGAAGATCAGCCTGCCGAGTAAACGGAGCACGCTTATGGGCAAGCCGCCGCCCTCTGATACCACTTCCATCGAAGCGCTGATCGAGATCATGGCCGCCTTGCGCGCGCCCGAGGGCGGCTGCCCGTGGGACCTTGAACAGACCTTCGAGACCATCGCGCCTTACACCATCGAAGAGGCCTACGAGGTCGCCGACGCGATCCATGAAGGCGACAGGACCGCGCTCAAGGACGAGCTTGGGGATTTGCTTTTTCAGGTGGTCTATCACGCGCGCATGGCCGAAGAGGCTGGGCACTTCGCCTTTGCCGATGTGGTGAAGTCCATATCGGACAAGATGCTGCGGCGGCACCCTCATGTCTTCGGTGAGGCGGAGATCGAAAGCGCCGGCGCCCAGACCCGCAATTGGGAAGCTCTTAAAGCGCAGGAGCGCGCCAAAGCGGGCAAGGCCCGAAGTCTGCTTGACGATGTGCCGCGCGCCCTTCCCGCGCTTACCCGCGCCGCAAAACTCACCGGCCGCGTCGCGCGCGTGGGCTTTGACTGGCAGAGCGCGGACAAAGTTTACGACAAGCTCGAAGAAGAACTGGGCGAGGTGCGCGAAGCCGCCGCTTCGGGCGACAAGGCTGCGCTCAAGGACGAGCTTGGCGACGTGCTCTTTGTCGCCGCCAATCTTTGCCGCAAATACGGCGTCGATCCCGAAGCCGCCCTTGCGGGCACCAACCGCAAGTTCGCCGCGCGCTTTGCCTATATGGAGCGCGCAGCCGCCAAGGCGGGCCAGCGCCTTGAGGACTTAAGCCTTGAAGATATGGACGCGCTTTGGGAAGCGGCCAAGGCTGAGGGTCTCAAATAATCCTCTCCGTCATTCCTGGGCTGAGCCATTTGCGTGAAAGCGCACTTTGGGCGAGGAGCCCGGAATGACATTCTATTTTTCGTATCCTCTGGCAAGCGAAGCGCGGCCAGAGGATCTGGCTGCGATGCGTCTTTCTTCAGAGGAAGACGTTTTCCTCCAAAGGCGTGGCGGATTCAGCCAGACCCTCTGGTCAAACCAGAGGGTACGATTTCAGTTAAACGGCTAGTGCACTGTCCCCGCATCCGCAGTAAAAGATGGGGGGTTAACCCCCCGGCACCCCTTCGGGAAAAAGCGTGCGGTGGACGCGTTCCCACGCCGCCGCGTCGGCAACCGCGATCAGCCCGCGTTTGTCTTTGGCTTGCGCGCGGTAGGTCTCGCCGTCGAGATAAGCGGAGCGCCCGCCCGCCTCGGCAACGATCAGCGCCCCCATGATGTGATCCCAGGGGTTGGCGCGCCAGTAAAGCGCATGATCGAGCGCGCCCTTGGCGATCCCCACATAGGTCAGCCCGGAGCAATAAAGCTCCTCGTTGCTTGCGAAGGCATCCATGTGCCGCAGCACCTCCGCGCGCACCGGCTCTTCCAGATAGCGCGTGTGAATCGCGCCTTTCATGGCGGCGATGTCATCCGGCGCCTTGCGCCCGGTAAGGCGCCCGCCATTCAGGAACACCCCCCCCCCTGCTTCGGCGATGGTCATTTCACCGGAAGCCGGCGCATAGATCCACGCGGCGCGGGGGCTGCCCTTTTGCACCAGCGCCACCATTACCGCGAACACTTCGCTGCCTTCGGTAAAGTTTTTGGTGCCGTCCACCGGGTCGATCACCCAGACGGGCTCGTCTTGTTCAAGATGGAGAAGGAGCGAGGCATCGTCGTGCACCGCTTCTTCTCCCACCACCAGCGAGCCAGGTACGAGGTCCGCAAGCCCCGCCGCCAGCCGCCGCTCGGTGGCAAGATCCGCTTCGGTGACGGGATCGCCCTTGGTCTTGTCGCGCACCTCATGGGATTTGAGATTGCGCCAGCGGGGCAGCACTTCCTCGGCGGCGATCTCCTTGATCAGCTTGGCGACGGCATCCGCATCCACCATGGCGATCAGTCCGCCGCCCGCGCGAGCACCCGGGGGCCCTCGAAGCGCTTACGGAAGCGTCCGAGATTTCCGGGTGAGACACGTACGCGCATATAGGTCAGCCCCTCATCGCTGGTGCGCGCGGCCAGCACTTCGCCGTGAGCGTGAAGCCAGGCGCGCGCCTCACCTTCTTCGGGACCGAGTTCGAGGTTGACCGTTTCCCGGCCCCGTTCGAGCGCGGTTTCAATGGCGCGCGAAAGGGCTTCAAGCCCCGTTCCTTCAAGCGCTGATATGAGCACCATGGGGGCGTCCGCGGGCGCGCGGGCGCATCTGTTTTCAAGGATCGCTTGCGCATCTGCGGGGAGCGCGTCGGCCTTGTTGAGAACCTCGATAATCACGCGCTCATCCGCCTCGCCGATGCCAAGCTCGACGAGAACCGCAAGCACGTCGGCGCGCTCCGCCGCCGCCGAAGGGCTCGAGGCGTCACGCACGTGCAGAAGAATATCGGCTGCGAGCACTTCTTCCAGCGTAGCACGGAAGGCGGCGATGAGCTGGGTCGGCAAATCGGAAATGAACCCCACCGTATCGGACAGGATCACCTGCTGCCCCTTGGGCAGTTTCACCGCCCGCATGGTGGGATCGAGGGTTGCGAACAGCATGTCTTCTTCCGCCACGCTCGCGCCCGTCAGCCGGTTAAAGAGCGTCGACTTGCCCGCGTTGGTATAACCCACCAGCGCCACCACCGGGTACGGCACCTTGGTGCGGGTGGCGCGGTTGACCTCCCGCGTGCGCGTGACCTTCTCAAGCTGCTGTTTGATTTTGTCGATGCGTTCCTGAAGGGCGCGCCGGTCGGCCTCGATTTGCGTCTCACCCGGACCGCCGACGAACCCGAGGCCCCCGCGCTGGCGTTCAAGGTGGGTCCAGCTCCGCACCAGCCGCCCCTTCTGGTAAGTGAGATGCGCCAGCTCCACTTGCAGGGTCCCTTCGCGGGTTTGCGCCCGCGCGCCAAAGATTTCAAGGATCAGCCCGGTGCGGTCGAGCACCTTGCAATTCCAGCTACGTTCGAGATTGCGCTGCTGGACGGGGCTCACTTCGCCATCGACAATGACAAGCTCGGCCTTTTCCCCGCGCACAAGGCCCGCAACCTCCTCAACCTTGCCCGTGCCGAGCAGCGTCGCAGGCGTTGGCTTCGTCAAAGGCGCGATGGCCGCGTGAACCACATCAAGGCCGATGGCGCGGGCAAGGCCCACCGCCTCCTCAAGGCGCGCCGCGGGCGAGCGGCTGTAATCCCGCGATCCATTTTTAAGG